>NZ_JBFULQ010000264.1:0-7569 GCF_054049815.1 Mesorhizobium sp. P5_C1
ATGGTGCCACGCGGCCAGAACCCACGCGGCACGTGCTGCATGATCGAGGAGTTCGGTGCCCTGACCGGTACGACGTACACGGCCATGCTCAACGAGCCGCTGCCCGAGGTGGTCCGCAAGATCAACCTCGACGAGGAGCATGTTTACTGGAGCGATCGGGTCACGCTCCCTTACAAGCCTCATATCGGGACGCTGAGCTGCTCACCAGAGATCGATTCCATCAACTCGCTGACGCCCGACAACCACGGCGGCAACATGGACCTGCCGGACATGGGGCCTGGCAGCGTGACGTACCTGCCCGTTCGCTCGCCCGGCGCTCGCGTGTTCATAGGTGATGCGCATGCCTGCCAAGGCGACGGCGAGGTTTGCGGCGTGGCGGTCGAGTATTCGGCGACCGTCACCATCCGTGTCGACTTGATCAAGGGCTGGACAATCGATTGGCCTCGGCTCGAGACCGCCGATCTCATTATGGCGATCGGCAGTGCCAGACCCCTTGAGGATGCAACACGCATCGCTTACCGCGAACTGATCCGCTGGATGGTCGCTGAGTTCGGCTTCGACAAGTGGGACGCCTACATGCTGCTGAGCCAATGCGGCATCGTGCGGCTGGGCAATTTTGTCGACCCGAAATATTCCGTCGCGGCGGCTGTAAGGAAAACGATTATTACCTGTTAGGTTGGTTGCTGCAGGCTTTGGCCGCGAAGACAGCTATCATCGAACCGAAACGCGGACGCGCGGTATGAGAGCGACACGCCTGACGCTGGTTTGCAGCGGCATCACGCAGAGAATGCGCAAAGCGGGGTTCCCGCTGTTTGACGAGACACTGGAAAAGCGCTCGGTTGAGCTCGCTCGCGCGCTTGGTCAGCAGCTTTCGAACACGAACCGCGTGTTGGTGGCTCCATCGCTACGCGCCCAGCAAACAGCCCATTTCATGGGGCTCCGCGCAACGGTCCACGACAGCTTGCGAGACCAGAACTACGGCGCCTGGGAGGGCAAGACGCCAGATGAGATTGAAGCCGCGCAGCCCGGTTCGCTTGCCGCATGGCGAGCCGATCCCGCCTATAGTCCCGGAGGCGGTGAAGCGCTGACGGAAGTGGCCACCCGAACTGCAGGGTTCCTCGATTCAATGCTGTCGGCAGGCGGACAACTGATAGCGGTTACTCACCCGGCGGTGGTGCGGACAGCCATGATCCACATATTGGGGGCACCGCTAACTTCATACTGGCGAATCGATACCCCGCCAATTTCCTTGATTGGTCTCTATTCGGACGGTACGCGCTGGGTCCTTCGCACGTGCGGTTGACGCCTCATTTGGGCCGGAACCCGATAATTTGGACTCATCGCTTCATATGTCGTGTTTCGTGGCCAGCGCTCCGTTTGTCTCGTCGAGCAATACAAGGCCCGCGGTCCCCGGCGTCGTATCTGTTCTGAACGATCCGCGAAGGCGGTGCGATATCCGCATCCAGGACATCAGAAGAGCACATAGAGGGCGTCGATCTTTTCGGCYCGATGCGCTTCGTCGAGACCTTCGAACCGCATGAAGGCGGCCAGTCGCGCCCGCGGCGAAATCCATTGACGGCGTATAGGTGGAGGGCAAGCCGGCATCGGAGGTGCCCCCAGCGCCTAAAATCTCAATACCCAGGCTTCCACTTTTCCCTTGCCTTTGACTTCGATAGCGCCGCGCGGCTCGAAGACGAATTGGTCCTTGAGCTGTTCATAGACGGGGCGCGTCACCTGAACAGAGTCGGGAACTCCGGCAGACTCCATGCGGCTCGCCAAGTTCACTGTGTCACCCCATAAATCATAGATGTACTTACTCTTCCCAATGACGCCGGCGACCACTGGCCCGCTGTTGACGCCAACCCTGAGCTTCATAGAGACGTTGTGTTCCATGGCGTGCTCGCGGGTAATGTGGACCATGCGGATGGCCATGCGGACCATGCGCTCGGCGTGGTTGGCTACCGGTACGGGTAGGCCGCACACCGCCATATAGGAGTCGCCCACCGTCTTGATCTTTTCGATGCCGAGATCATTGGCGGCAACGTCGAAGCGCGTGAAGAGTCCGTTGAGAAACATCACGACATCGTGCGGCGGCATTTCCGATGTCAGTGCCGTGAACCCGACCAGGTCTGCGAAGGCGACCGTGACCTCGGCGAAGCCGTCGGCGATCCTCTCCTCGCCAGCGCGCAGCCGATTCGCGATCGGTGCCGGCAGGACGTTGAGCAGCAGCTGCTCGTTCTCGCGGTTCTTGTTCTCTATCACGAGATTCTTCTGGTGCAGATCCTCAACCATGCCATTGAAGGCCGAGCAGAGTTCGCCAATCTCGTCGCGCGTGCGGACCGGCACGCTGGTCGCATAGTCGCCAGCAGAGAAGCGTTTCACCCCGGCAGTGAGATCGCGGAGCGGTCCGAGCAGCGCGCGCGAAAGCCAGGCGGCGATGGCGGCCACCACGAGCAGCGCCAGTCCCCCGACAAACAGCAGATCCCGGCGGAGTTCCGCAATCGGTGCGAAGGCCTCGGCGCTGTCGATCTTTGCGACGAGAGCCCACTTGACACCGGAAATCGCGAGCGGTCCCCATGAAGCGAGCGTCGGGACGCCACGGTATCCGATGATCTCGCCCGTGCCCTCGACACCGGCGAGCGCGGCACGGGTGGCCTTGGTGTCGGCGCGCTGATGCAGCACTGGTGTCCCGTAGCGCTGAATGGCGGCGATCTCCTCGTCCGAAGCGCCGGCGAATTTGAGGTCGGCGAAGTAGTTTTCCCGGTTCTCGTAGAACACCCGCGAGCCTGAGCGCGCCAGATAATCGGGTCCGACGAGATAGGCCTCACCCGTGTCGCCGAACCCTTCCTGCCGCCAGCGGCGGTTACCAGTGACAACGTTGTCGATCTCATCATTCGACAGTTGYGCGACCAGCGCGCCGATGACGACGCCCTGGGCAATCACCGGTGCTGCCATAAAGGCGATCGGTGCGCCGCCAGACGGCGCATAAGAGGAGAAATCTTCGAGGCAGATGGCTGACGGATCTGCGATCTGCGAGCAGCGGGCGACGGCGGCCGCGACGTTGGTGCGACGGTACGGACCCAATTGAAGGGACGTGGTGAAATCCACCTCCTTCTCGACCGTATAGATCAGGCGACCTGATTTGGGATCGGCAATCATGAGATCGAAAAAGCCGACCGTGGTCGCCGCAGCGCGCATCAACGGATGATATATGGCATGCAGCCTGGTGTATTCGCTTCCGTCGCCGGCGTCGTCGAGAAGCTTGCGCCGCTCCGGCGAGTTGGGATTCTCCACAATGTAGTGATACTGCAGATAGTAGGGGGCACCACCGACCGGCAGGTAGTCCGACAGGGCTGGTTCCCTGCCTAGGGTGCGCGTCATTCCGGGGATGAAGTTCTCAGCGTACCAAACGCCGACCTTCTGCCGCAGGTCAGGCGGCGCGCCTGCCCGGTCGAGTTGGTCGACCGCGATCCGGAACTCGCGTGTCGCATCGACCACCATCTTGGAAGTGGCAAGCAGGCGCAGCTCCGCCTGGATTGTGCGGAAGTAGGTTTCAACCTGGCGCGCCTTGGTCTGACGGGCGGCCGTGAGTTGGTCGAAGACTGCTTTTTCGAGGGCGTCGCGGGCGCGGAAGTAACCGAGAACCCCGGTCACCAGGACCGCGGTCGCGCCAAGAAGGACGAGGGTTGTAAACAGCTTTGCGGCCAAGCCCCAGCCCGCGGGGCGGGATGAGCCGGTCACATCTTGAGAAGACATGAGATCTGACATTGCTTTTGCATCACGCCTTCGGGAACAGGAGCGTCGGCGTCGAGTCGGACGGCAGGCCAAGAATATGTTTCATCTGTTACCCTCTCCCTCGCGTATGCATACCAACTTTACTGCGAGACGTGGAATGCGTTGTCGATTTGCCCGTGGGACCGCACTGCGCAGAAACGTCGCGGTCGCACCGACACCGTCCCCTCGTTCTATCGCTGGGTTTAGCAACTATACTCACCAACTGCATAGCGCCGCTCCGTGCGCCGTGCCACCCCGGCGAGTAAACGGTCACGCGGACCATCCGACCAATGGCGCGGGCTATCTTCCTTTGGCTCGGCAGTAGTGCCAGACTGGATGGAGGGAGCACGACATGAGTGAGGCCCGCAAAATTGCAGCGATCCTGGTCTCGGATGTGGTCGGCTACAGCCGGTTAGCCGGCGCAGATGAAGATCGCATCTTGGCACGGTTGCGGGCGCTGCGCAGCGATCTCATCGATCCCACCATCGCTGTTCATCGTGGTCGCGTCGTCAAGCGCACAGGCGACGGGAGCCTCGTCGAGTTCAGCAGCGTGGTGGAAGCAGTGCGCTGCGCGATCGAAGTGCAGAACGCCATGCTTGAGCGCAATGCCGGGGTGCCGGATGATCGCCGCATCGAGTTCCGGATCGGCATTCACTTGGGCGACGTCGTGCAAGAACGCGATGGCGACCTGATGGGCGATGGCGTCAATATCGCCGCGCGCCTTGAAGGCATATGCGAACCCGGCAATATCTGTCTTTCCGAGCAAGCCTATTGGCAGGTAAAGTCAAGGCTCGATATCGCAATCTACGATCGCGGCGCGGTTCAGTTGAAGAACATCGCCGAGCCGATCCGGGTCTATTCGCTGCAGGTCGGAGTTCCCGCCAAGGCCAAGCCCGCGGCACCGGCTGACGCTCTCGTGCCGGAGAAATCTTCGCACCCGCTCGCGCTGCCCGACAAGCCTTCGATTGCCGTGCTGCCCTTCGTCAACATGAGTGGCGACGCCGAACAGGAATTCTTCACCGACGGGCTGACGGAGGACATCATCACCGATTTGTCGAATGTGTCCGGCTTCTTCGTCATCGCCCGCAACTCCACCTTCGCCTACAAGGGCAAGCCCACCGACGTCCGTCAGATCGCTCGCGATCTGGGCGTCAAATATATTCTTGAGGGCAGCGCACGGCGATCCAACAAGCGGTTGCGTGTCAATGTGCAGCTAATCAATGCGACCGAAGGCGGCAATCACGTGTGGGCCGAGCGCTTCGACCGCGATATCGCCGACATCTTCGACGTTCAGGACGAGGTCACGCGACGCGTCGTTGAAGCGATTTCTGGCAAGCTTGGTGACAAGAATATTGTTGCCCATTCCCGACCGTCAAATCTGGAAGCCTATGATCTTTGTGTCAGGTCGCGAGGCAAATGGAATGTTTCGCGATCAGACACCAGTGAGGCCTGTGACGATTTGAAACGTGCCGTACAGATCGATCCGAACTACTGCGAAGGGCACAGCAATCTTGCCCTATCATTGCTATTTAGTTGGTTTATCTGGGGAGGCCCGCAGACGCCTCGTCGCGCAGAGGCTCTAATGCACGCGCAACGAGCGGTGGAAATCGATCCCGGCGATTCTCACGCACGCATGGTTGTGGGCTGCGTTCATCTCCACGAGCGGAATTGGGATGAGGCGAAATTTCAGTTCGATGCTGCCATTCGGATAAATCCCAACAATGCAGATGCAGTGGCATGGAGCGGTGAGCTTCAGACCTATTTAGGCGAACCGCAAGCAGCGCTGAAGGCGTGCGCAGAGGCGCTGCGCTTAAATCCTCGCGCTCCCGGTTGGTATTTCTGGATTATTGGAGCGGCTCAGATCTCCGCCGGTTACTATGAAGAAGCTATTGCATCCTTAAGCCGGGAAGAAACCTATGGGACCGGTTCGAGAGAGCACCTGATTGTCGCACTTGCCCTTGCCGGCCGCGTTTCGGAGGCACAGGAGGAGGCACGGATATTCCTTGCGGGAAATCCAAATTGGAGGTTCGCTGATTTCTCTGCGAACTCCCCCTTCAAGAGCCGGAGCTCTGCGCAGCCGTTTGTTGATGGCTGGCGTCTGGCGGGCCTGCCAGATTAGGCATGGCAAGGGGCCGTTTTCCAAGGGACCTGGCAATTAAATCTATGCCGAAAGGCTCGAACAGTCGCGACTCTTCCCCTTCCACAAGCTCCAGGCCAGTTCCTCGCCGTCACGCGCAAGATTTCTACGCCACGCGTGGTTGAGCCGGCCGGGGTTTGACCACGGTGGCGAGTACGATGCCGGCGACGATGAAGGCCGCACCGACCAGATCGTAATCGTGCAAGTCCTCGCCGAGCAGCAGATAGGCGAGTATGGCGACGAACACCGTCTGCAGATAGAGCAACATGCTCGCCCGGCTCGCGCCGAGCGTTTCCACGCTTTTGTTGTAGAGATAGTACATCAAGGCGCCGCCGGGACCTGCCAGATAGGCGAGCGCGAGAATGCTGTGGACGTCCATGGCGGAGCGTTCGTCGTTGAACAATTCCCACAAATGGAAAGGCAATGCGACCAGCGCACCGGCGCCGAGCAGCAGCACGACCATCGGCAGGAGTTCGATGCCGAATTTGGCACGGCGCAAAAGCACGGTGTACAGGCCCCAGCTGAACGCGCTGCCGACGATCCACAGCTCGCCGGCGTTGAACTTGAGTTGCAGCAGCGCCGTCAGGTTCCCGTGGGCAACGATGAAAATCATCCCGGCGAGCGCAACCAGCGCGCCAAGCGACTTCCACAGGCCGAGCGGCTCGCCAAGCACGAAACGGGCGAGCACCATGGTCATGACAGGCGACAGCGCCATGATGATGCCGGCCGTGGTGGCGTCGGTGTCGTTGAGGCCATGGTAGATCATACCCTGGCACAGCGTGAGGCCGATCGCCCCCACGGCGACGACCTCCACGGCGCGAGTTCGCAAAAGCCCTATCATCGCGTCGTGATGATGGTGCACAATCGGCAGCAGGATTGCGCAAGCGAGCGTCAGCCGCCAGAAGCAGAGGCCCCAGGGCGGCATTTCAGGCGCCACCCATTTGGCCGCGATATAGACCCCAGCCGAAAGCAGCCAGCACAGGACGGCGGTCGGATAGCCGGTCAAGGAGGATACGGGCCCGACCACGGGTTGCGCGGCTTGATGCGCTATCGGCATTGCCTGCATGTCATGCCCTCCCCCTTCGATGACGTTGGCCCGTGGGGCAATATAACCTGCGTCGTTGGGTCGTGCATTCGTTTTGAAATGATGGGGTCGAAAAGGAATCTGCTCTCGGCCGCCATGTGTCTTTCGAGGGAGCGAATAGGCTCTTTCCCGCGCCATCCTCAGCGGGCTGCAATCACAGGGTCTTGCGCGGTCGCTCTCACGAAATCAAACAGTGCCGGCGTCTGGGCGTGTCGGGTGGTGTCTTCGAGAAGATTGGCATCGGGGCTGGAGTCCCTGGTCTTCTCGATCTTGCCGGCGAGCACATCCTGGTAGAGGCCGGGCACCCGGGTTTCGGCATAGGTCAGCCATTCCTTCATGGTGACCGTGCCATCGCCGTCTGTGTCGGCAAGCTTGTGCGTGCTGGTTCCGGTCGTCAACCCCTCCTTGAGCGCATAGGTCAGCAGCCCCTGGCCGAGTGAACCGCTCTCCAGGGCAACGTCGTCGGCCTGGGTGGCCGCAAGGATGCGCATGCCCTTGTCATAGGCCAGTTGACCAAGCCCGTGATCGCCCATCGGACCAGGCTTGAAGCCTTCCGGCACCCCCGCCGCGGAGT
>NZ_JBFULQ010000265.1:0-7551 GCF_054049815.1 Mesorhizobium sp. P5_C1
GCACCTGCTCGCTGGCCCGGTAAGAGCCGTCATGCTCGAGCAGTTTCTGATAGAGCGGCAAGGAAACCCCTTCGGAGATTGGCATTACGCCCACCGAAGTCAGCAGCGGCTTGAGCGCTTGCGCCGCGCGCAGGCCGCCGGAGACGCCACCATAGCTGAAGATGGCGGCGGGTTTGTATTTCCACTCGCGTGCGAGATAGTCGATCGCGTTGATGATCGCCGGAGCGGCGAAATAATTGTATTCCGGCGCCACGAAGACGAAGGCGTCGGCGGCATCGATCGCCTTCGACCAGGCCTTGGTGTGGTCGTTCTGATAGTTGCCGAGCTTGGGGTGATGCGGCTCGTCCAGAACCGGCAGATTGAACGCGGCGATGTCGGTCAGCACCGGTTCGAATTTCCCGTGCTTGCGTGCGAATGCCTCCAGCCATTTGGCGAAAACCGGTCCGGCACGGCCGGGCCGCGTGCTGCCGATGATGATGTTCAACTGGTGCTTCAAGGCGGGCTCCTTCGATGGGCAGTATCTGTTGGTGACTGCGACCTACGGCAGAGCAGCGCTGCGGACAAGGCGGCAGCTCAGGGGGAACGGTCACAATTGGCTGAACAGACTGTCCGCCTTCGCATTTCAGGCTGCGCTTCGGTCACATGGACGCCTGGATTGCCAGCCACTACATTGAGATATCAGCGGAGCACCCGATGGACGTCCAGCCCGCCCCCTTCGTTCCCCCGGCGCCAAAGCCGCGCACGACGCCGCCCTCGACGCTGGAGATGATCCGCATCGTCTACCGCAATCCGCTCGAATTGTGGGGCGAGCATACCTACAACGAGCCCTGGATTTCGGTGAATGGCATTGGTGGACATCTGGTCGTCGCCAACGATCCCGGCCTCATCCGCCACGTGCTGGTCGACAATGCCAAGAACTACAAGATGGCGACGGTGCGCCAGAAGATCCTGCGGCCGATCCTGCGCGACGGCCTGCTGACCGCCGAGGGCGAGGTCTGGAAGCGTTCGCGCAAGGCGATGGCGCCGGTGTTCACACCGCGCCACATCTTCGGCTTCGCCGAGCCGATGCTCAGGCGCACGCAAGAGTTCGTCGCCCGCTACGAGGGTGGCGGCACGTCCGACATCGCCCATGACATGACGCTGCTCACCTATGACATCCTGGCCGAGACGCTATTTTCCGGCGAGATCGCTGGCCAGCCGGGCAGTTTTGCCAATGAGATCGACCGGCTGTTCGAGACCATGGGCCGCGTCGATCCGCTCGACCTGTTGCGCGCGCCCGATTGGCTGCCACGGCTCACCCGCATCCGTGGTCGCAAGACCATGGCCTATTTCCGCAAGATCGTCACCGACACGGTCAAGCTGCGCGAACAGAAATTCAAGCGCGACCCCGAGGCCGTGCCGCAGGATTTCCTGACGCTCCTGCTCAAGGCCGAGGGGCCTGACGGGCTGACGCGGGCCGAGGTCGAGGACAACATCATCACCTTCATCGGCGCCGGCCACGAGACCACGGCGCGTGCACTCGGCTGGACGCTTTACTGTCTCGCGGAATCGCCATGGGAGCGCGACAGGGTCGAGCAGGAGATCGACCGGGTGTTGGCGCGCGAGCCCGATTCGACGAAATGGCTCGATGCCATGCCGTTCACACGTGCGGCTTTCGACGAGGCGCTCAGGCTCTATCCGCCGGCGCCGTCGATCAACCGCGAGCCGATCGAGCCGGAAATGTGGAAGGATCTTTACATCCCGAAATACGCTGCGGTGCTGGTCATGCCATGGGTCGTCCATCGCCACAGGAAACTGTGGGACCGGCCCGACGCCTTTATGCCGGAGCGCTTCCACCCGGGAAACCGCGAGAAGATCGATCGCTTCCAGTATCTGCCGTTTGGCGCGGGCCCACGCGTCTGCATCGGCGCCAGCTTCGCCATGCAGGAGGCGATCATCGCGCTCGCCATCATGCTGTCGCGCTTCCGCTTCGACACCACGGCCGAGACGAAACCCTGGCCGGTGCAGAAGCTGACCACCCAGCCGCAAGGCGGATTGCCGATGCAGGTCACGCCGCGTTAGAGCAGCTCTCCGTTTCACGGAAACGGCGAACGGCTCTAACTCTTTGTTTTGACGCAATTCCCTAAGGGAAAGCGCTACGCGCGTGCATTGACTTATGCTGCGGGCTTGCGCTGCTGGAACTGGCCGGCGGCGCGGAAGCGCCAGAGGTAGCTGGGCAGGATCGTGGCGATCGATTGCGGCTGGATGCCAAGCCCGGCCAATGTCCGATTGGCCTTGGCCGCCGCGTCCGAAACGACGTTGTGCTCGCGCAGCTGCATCACCTGGTCCTTGGTCAGCAGCGGATTGGGTAGGAGGCCGAGGATCGAGGCCTGCATATTCGCCACCCACCATGGCACCGGCACCAGCAGGCGCTTGCGTTCGGTGACCTCAAGCAGTTCTTCCATGCATTCCTTGAAGGTCAGCACCTTGGGGCCGCCAAGCTCGTAGATATGGCCGCCATCGACCTTGCCGTCGACGGAGCGTGCCACCGCTTCGGCGACGTCGCCGACATAGACCGGCTGGAACTTGGTCTGGCCGCCGCCGATCAGCGGCAGCACCGGCGAATAGCGCGCCATGTTGGCGAAGCGGTTGAAGAAACTGTCCTCGGGCCCGAAAATGATCGACGGCCGGAAGATCACGGCGTCCCTGATCGTCTCCAGGACGGCCTTTTCGCCAAGCGCCTTGGTGCGTGCGTAGTCCGATCCGGAGTCTAGATCGGCACCAAGCGCTGAAATATGGGTGAGGCCGGCGCCGACGGCGCGCGCCGCTTCAGCCACCGCGCGGGCGCCGAACTCATGCACCGTGGAGAATTTCTGCCGGCCGCTCTGATGCAGGATGGCGACCAGATTGACGACATGATCGGCACCTTGCACGGCGCGGTCGACCGACCAGCGGACGCGCACATTGGCCTGCACCGGCTGGATCTGGCCAACATTGCCGAGCGGCTGCAGATGGCCGGCGAGATCGGGCCGCCGGCAGGCGACCCGGATGCGATAGCCGCGCTTGGCCAGCGCGCGCACGACATGGCGGCCGACAAAGCCTGAGCCGCCAAATACGACGACGAGCTTTGGGGTCTGCAGGATTTCGGTCATGGCTGGCTCCGGCGCTCGCAAGCTTGGCTGAAGCCGTTTCATAATCCGTTTCGCGCCAAAGGCAAAGGGCGACGCGTGGTCGCTGCCGCCCTTGTTTCGATCTGTTAGAACGCCTTGCCGATGCGGGCGTCGACCGAGTGGCGGTTGCCGCCACGAATAACGAAGAAGAGCAGGATCGCGGCCCACAGAAGCGACTTCTCGGCACCCGAAAAGCCCTGGCTCATCGTGACCCAGTGGAACCAGACCGTGACCAGCAGCACAGACAGGCCAGCAAAGGCGGCCGGCCGCGTCAAAAGGCCGATGGCAATGAAGATGCCGCCGAAGAATTCCGTGCAGGCCAGAAGCAACGACCACAAGGCGCCGGGATAGAAGCCGAGGCCCTCGACCATTTCGGCGGCGCCGAAAGGATTGGTGATCTTCTGCGAGCCATGGATGGCCAGGAACGCACCGGCGACGACGCGAAGAACGGTTTCACCGGCGTCATGCAGCGACGAATACAGGCGGCCAAGCACTGGAACGATCAGCTTGCCGCGGGAGGCGTTAGTGGTCACGGACATCGTAGCTCCTGTTTTTGTGATAGTCCCTTGCAAACGCCCGATGGCTCCATCAAGTCAAGTTAACAAAAGTTAACTTTCATCATCATGTTTTGGGCCATAGAACGAAACACAGAAAACCCCGCCGCAGCGGGGTTTTCCGGGTGACATCATGCGAAGCCAGGGGCCGACGGAGCGGCCTGACCTGAGACGGTATCAGGAGGGCGTGAAGCAAGTACGCCCACCCCAGCCCTGGACATCCGACATGGTGCCGCCAACCTTCTTGCAGGCCGCGATGAAATCGGCGCTGCAGTTGGCGAATTTTGCATGGCCGTTCTTGCAGTAATGATCCTCGGTGGCGCCGCCGCTCGGAGCGGTGATGACGCCGGGCGCGGACGGCTTGACCGGCGCGGCCTTCAAGGAGGCAGCCTGTGTGGCGCCCATGAACGAGCCGAGAAGAAGGACGGCGGTCAGCATGGTGAGCTTGGTGTTGGTCATGGCAATTTCCTTTTGATTTTGGGTGGGTTTTCGAGGCGCAAAGGGACATCCCCTGCGTGAAACAGGCTTTCGCTTTCGGTTTGCTGTTCCCCTCGGTGTGGATCGGGCAAGCTCGCCTTGCCCTGGACATAGCTGGGTCGCTGCGATGCGCTGAAAGGTTCAGCAGCACGCAAAGAAAATTTGCACCGCAGCTCGCCTTGGGCGGGCAGTCTTCAGATAACTAGCTGATAAATAAGCGGATTATTCAGGAAGAATAACGTGCGGCGAATTCGGAAATGCGCTGCACCACCGCCTTTGGCGCGGTGATGCCCCGCGCCTGTGCCTTCTCGGCGGCTTCGGCCCGGGCACGCCCTGGCACATGCACGCCGAAGCGCCGCCGCAGCCGGTCGAGCTGGTCCTTCATGCGCTGCTCGAAATCGGGATCGAGCAGCTTGGGCTCGACGGCAAGCACGAACAGCCCGGTTCCTGGACTGTCCGGCCCGCCGGTGAACCATGGCGCGTCGAGCGACCAGTTGGCGCCCGACAGGCCAGCCGCCAGCACTTCGACCATCAGCGCGATGTTGGCGCCGCGCTGGCCGCCGAAGGCAAGCATGGCGCCCTTCATGGCGGCGGCCGGATCGGTGGTCGGGTTGCCGCTCGCATCCAGCGCCCAGCCTTCGGGGATTTTTTTGCCGTCTTCCGCCGCCTTGCGGATGTTGACGAAGGCGGTAGCGCTCGACGACTGGTCGATGACCAGCGGCGCGCCGTCGGCGGCAGGTGCTGCAAACGACATCGGGTTGGTGCAGTAGACCGGCTTGACCGAGCCTGAGCCGGCGAGCACCGCCGGGCCATTGGTGGCGGCGAACGACACCAGCCCGAGTTCGGCCAGCCTGCCGGTGAAGTAGCCGAGCGCGCCGCATGTATAGGCGTTCTTCTGCGAGAAGATGGCGACGCCGAACAGCTTTGCCGCCTTGGCGAGGTCGTCGATGGTGCGATCGAAGCCGGTATGCGCCAGCCCGCCGCGCGCGTCGGAGAGATAGACCGCCAGCGCCGGCCGGGTGATCACCGGGTCGGCATTGCCGTCGATGCGTCCGGCTTCGAGCGCCTCGAGATAATCGATGAAATGCGACAGCCCGACGGTCGAAAGTCCTTCCGACTCGGCGGCGATGATCGAAGCGGTGAGCGATTGCGCCGCTTCCTCATTGGCTCCGGCGCCAAGCGCCGCCATCCGGCAAAGTCCTTTTGCCTGGTCGAGACTGAGTTGCATCATGGCTGCCTCTAAGCGAGTAGGGTGTGGTGGCTAGTGAATAGAGGATGCGGCGCGCCGCTTCTACCCGCTATTCGCTGCTGGCTGCTCGCTAGCCGATCTTGTTGGGGATCCGCGCCTCGATCCTGCTGAAGGCGAAGACCAGGATGCCGGTGATCGTCATGTAGATCAGCGCCAGCAGCAGCAAGGGTTCGTAGGTCAGGTAGGTGTCCTGCCGCACCTTGGACGAGACGGCGAAGATATCGATGACGCTGATCGTCGCCACCAGCGGCGTCGACTTCAATTGCAGCACGGTTTCGCCGGTCAGCGTCGGCAGCGCACGATAGAACGCTTGTGGCAGCCAGATGCGCCGAAATGTCTTCCATCGGGTCATGCCGAAGGCGCGGGCGGCCTCAAGCTGGCCCTTGGGAACACCGGCAAAGGCGCCGCGCATCACCTCACCCTCATACCCGGCGAAAGACAAGGTCAATGCCAGGACGCCATAAGGCCAGGCTTGCCGCAGATACGGCCACATCCAGGATTCGCGGATCCACGGGTATTGCGGAAACAGCGAGCCCAGGCCGTAGTAGAGCAGCCACAGCTGGATCAGCAGCGGCGTGCCCCGGATTACCGTGCAGAAGACCTTGGCCGGTGCGGCGAACCAGAAGGAGCCGGTCGCTTGCGCCAGCCCGAGCGGCACGGCGAGCAGGAAGCCCAGCACGCAGGTGACGGCCAGGATCCACAGCGAGCGCCAGATGCCCAGCATTCCCATTTCATAATACTGCGGCAGCCAGTCCCACCGCATGAAAAAGGTGGCTCCCAGAACCAGCCCCAACGCCACAAGGATCAGCACAATGCGGTGCGGCTGCAACCACAGCGACGTTCGCGCGACGATATTGATAATGGCCGTTTCACCGGTCATCAGCGCGCCTCCTTGAGCGAAGGCATGCCGCGCCGCGACCAGGCCTCGATACGGCCGATGATCAGATTGGAAAACAGCGACAGCAGCAGATAGAGCACGCCGGCGGCGAAAAAGAAGGTGAAATAGGCTTTGGTGACGCCCGCGGCCTGCCGCGTTGCCAGCGCCAGTTCATAGAAGCCGACGACCGCCAGCAGCGCGGTGTCCTTGGTGGCGATCAGCCAGAGATTGGCGAGGCCCGGTATGGCGAAGGGCAGCATGGCCGGCAAGGTGATGCGCCGCAGCAGTAGGCCGGGAGACATTCCATAGGCGCGGGCGGCTTCGATCTGGCCTTGCGGAATGGCCAGGATCGCGCCGCGTATCACTTCGGTCGAATAAGCGCCCTGGACAAATCCGAGCACGGCGATGCCGGCGGCAAGGCCGCTGATGTCGACGCGCTGATAACCCATTGCCGTCAGTGCCTGGTTGATCAGGTCGGTTCCGGCATAATACAGCAGCAGGATCAGCACCAGTTCGGGCACGGCGCGCACGATGGTGGTGTAGACGGCCAGGAGATCGCGTACCACCGGCCCGCCATAGAGCTTGCCATAGGCGCCTCCGGTGCCGATCAGAAGGCCGAGGCACGTGGCGCCCAGCGCGATCTCGATCGAATGGAGCAATCCAACCAAGAGAGCTCCGCCCCAGCCCGGCGGGTAGGGCGAGAGAAGCTCGATGATGCCGGCCGCGGAGGCCGAAAGAAGTGCGTCGATCAGCGTCGTCCCCGAATTGCTGGCGTCAGCCGCTGTCAATTCTCGTCAGCGGAAAGCGTGCGTGGACAGGTTCCGGCGAAACCGCACGGCGCGATGCCGTGCGGTTGTTGCTCATGCGTGGACGACGTCAGTTCGACTGCGTCGGGCCGCCGTAAATGTCGAAATCGAAGTACTTCTTCGAGATTTCGTCATACTTGCCGTTGGCGCGGATGGCCTTGATGCCGGCGTTGATCTTGTCCTTCAGCTCGGTGTCCTCCTTGCGCACGCCCGCGCCGACGCCCGGTCCGAGCACTTCATCGTCCGGAGCCACCATGCCCTTGAGGTCGCAGCACGCCTTGCCCTGATCCGACTTGAGGAATTCGCCAAGCGCGATGGAATCGGCCTGCACCGCGTCGAGACGGCCGGCGGCAAGATCGTTGTTGGCCTCGTCCTGGGTCTGGTATTCCTTGATCTCGGCCGCCTCGGTGAAGTGCTTTTTGGCGTAGACGGCATGCAC
>NZ_JBFULQ010000266.1:0-7536 GCF_054049815.1 Mesorhizobium sp. P5_C1
GGAACACGCAGATACTCGACACCAGACCGCCAGCCATGATGGGAAAATACAACCAGGGGAAACTGGGCCATCGGTCTAGCGATCCTTCTGCGTGAAGTGATCGTAACCAATTTGGTTCTGATTGCAAGTGGTGTGGCTAAAATGGTTACACGGTAGCTAAAAAAAAGCAGATCAGAGTGTGGAAATTCTGAGCCGAGCACGGCCAATGACGTGCAATTCCTCAGGTTTTACCGTCTCATTAATCGCAGCCGGATTGTCGCTGTGGACCGTGACAGTGCCCGTTGTGGTCGGCGAAAGATAGCGCCATTGCACCACGCTGGCGATATCGAGGGCATAAAGGCCTGGTCGTGTTGGTTGGTTGTCATCAGTATCGATGACAAGCGCATCACCTTTGGTGACGAGGCCGTTGGCCTGGGAGGCGTCGACCATCATGAACCGGAGGTTGTGGGCGGATGCATTCGGCAGCATCCGGGTCAGAAATTCGTTTTCAAGAGAGAGTCCTGGTGATTTCGGCCGGCTCTCGCCGTCACTGCGGATCTCGAACACGTGGTTGAAGGGGCTGATGTCGATGCGGGCAAGCTCGGGGAACATGAGTTCCTGGGGCGTGCATTTGAGCACCGCGGCGATCTTCGTCGCCCATTCGGGAGACAGCTTGCGCTCGTCGTCCTCAAGGCGGCCCATCTGCTGGCGCGTGGTGCCGACGCGGCGCGATAACTCGGCCTTGCTGATGCCCAGCTTCTGGCGGAAATGTTTGATTCCGTTCTTCATGACATGGCGGTAGCTCAAAACGATTCCCAGCGAAACTGTGCCAGATCGGTTACAACACTTGACGTGTAACCAGAATGGTGCCAAAACCCGCGCATGGAAAATCTGCATCCCCTTAACAAGTAGCGCGAAGAGCGCAATCTGAGTTCAGCTGAGGTCGGTCGGACGATCGACTGCACTCGGCTGTCGATCGACCGCTATGAGGCCGGTCGGATGCCGAAGCAGCCATACCTCGATCGCATCATCGTTATGACCGGCGGTGAGGTGACGGCAAATGACTGGTTGGGCAAGGAGGCTGCTCATGTCGTTGCGATGCGACAAGCTTCGGCTTGACCCGAGGTACGATCAACAAGGTTCCTCGTTCCGTCCGAAGTCGGTCGGCGCGTTCAACAACTCCCCAAGCCGCGACACCAAACGGTGTCCAGGTATCATCGTCACTCGTCATTCGCAGCCCCCTTGCACAGGTGGCGACAATGGCGCGGAAATTGTTGGAGGTGTCCGACAGGGCATCCGAGAAACCCGACGGGTCGTCGTTCCTTCTCCTGTTTTTTGTGAGGAATCGATGCAAGACATTGCTGCAGTACTACAACAGGTGGTCTTCAAGGCCGCCGGACCTATCAAGCCAGGCATGGGCATCAAGGCCCAGATCAACGCTGCCTGTGACAATCTCGGCTACCCGCGCGGCCACTGGCGCGTGCGGGAAGCCTGGTATGGCGACGCGTCCAACTGGCGGGGCAAAGCCATCTTCGATCTTCTCGGCCGTTACAACCGACTTTGCCAGAAGGCAGGTTCCACGCTGGAACCGGCCAACGATCCTTTGGCCGTGGTCGCTGGGGCCAGGGAGCAGGGCTAGCTATGCCACTCCGCCTGTACTCGGAGACTTGATTTCCTCCGGCAATAACTTGGTCTTATGTCAGCCACGCAATGTTTCAGCCTGAAACATTCCGGAGGATTTAACTAAAATGAAGCAGACTGACGTGGGGCCGACGGTAGACGGCGAAGTTAAAGCCGTGATGGCCGGATTTTGCATGACGGCCAGAAGTATTGGAGCAGCCGCTGCAGAGCATGCTGCAAAGGTGCATCTGGTGGCGGCAGCGGCATATCTGGCAGACACTGTCGGCCCCGGCATGACTAATCAAATCCTATCGGCGGTGTTGTCTTCGATCGGATAGGCTGAACTAAAGACACTGAACGGCAATACCATTTGTAGCTTGTAGGATTGCCGCTCCTCGCAGTTGAGAGAGCGACATCATGACGATCATTACCCGCAAGCGGGCGGACCAGTATGCAATTATCCCGAACGCTGTCGCCAGTGACGACAGGCTGACGTTCGAGGAGCGTGGCGTGCTGGTCTACCTGCTGGCGAAGCCGCACGACTGGAACGTGTCGGTGAAGAACCTCCAGAACCAGGGCGGCATCGGCCGCGACAAGGTCTATCGGATCCTCCAGAAGCTGGAGGATATCGGCTATCTCAAGCGCGAGCAGACCAAGAGTTCAGACGGCCGCTTCGGCGCCTATAACTACACCGTCCACGATGATGCTGTGCCTGAGAGCCTGCCGCTGCCGCGTCCTGAAAATCAGGAAGCGGTCGGACCGTGTCCTGAAAACCAGGAAGCGGCATCACCGCTTCCTGAAAATCCGGTAACTGGTCCACCGGTCAACGGGAAATGCGACACATACAAAGGACTTACTAAAACAATAACTGAATCTTCCCCCCTAACCCCCAAGGGGGAGGAGGGCAGGGATTTTGATATTTTTTGGTCCTCATGGCCGGAGCAGTCACGGCCTGACAATCGGGAGGTAGCGTCAAGGCTGTTCTGCAAGTTGGAGCCCGACGTCAGGTCCAAGGTCCTGGGCGCGGCGGAAGCTTACCGGATCGCAATGGTTCACCGGAACAAGCCAGCACGGATGATCCTGTTCCTTCGCGACCGGCTGTGGGTCGAGTTCGATGGCGCGCCTCCCCTCGACAGCGACGGGAATTTTTACATCACGCCCGATCGTCCCGAGTGGCGGGAGTGGCTGGGATCGATCCGCCGGGAGTACGGCGAAGCGGGCGTGCAGAGCGCGGTCAAACACAAATTTATGAAGCGGAAAACACGGTGGCCGGCCGACCTTTCGCTTGCAAATAGTGTTACCAATTTGGCAACATCTGGAACCGGAACGGCTGCGTCGGCGGATCGAGGTTGATTGGAATGAAGCGTCTTTTTCTCGACACCCCGGTCGACCTGGAGAAGAGGATCGACCGCTTTATCGAGCACATGCGCCATGCCGAGGATATCTTCTTCGCAAAGAACCCGCATGGCCTGCCCACGGCGCGCGACCTTCTCTGGGTCCTGTTCGCCGACGCCGTCGACACGGCGCGCAACATGCCCGACGTCGAGCGCCGCATGGTCGCTAGGGTCGGGTCGGCCATGCCGTCATCGCGAGAGACGGAGCATCAAGCCTATGTGCGCGAGCTGTCACGCATGGCCGACGGCATGCCGCAGTATGACACGACCGAGGTTCGCATCGTGGTCCACGAGTCGGCCGTCGATCGCATGGTCGACATCATGGACTTGCTGCGCTTCGTGCGGGCCGGGCGGGCAGGGCAGGAAGTGCAGCGCTACAAGAGGACGTTCCTGGCGCACGCCGGCGGGCATGGGGTCGAGTTCYGCACCCGCGTCTGGGACCCGTACCGCACCGAGGTGATGTCGAGGCAATCGCTTAACGACGTCAAAAACCGCGTGCTGGGTCAGATCCTCGCCGGCATCGAGCAGGAGTTCGGCCTGGTCCGAACCAGCCGGAGCTTCCGGCGCCTGAGTGTTCGCGAGATCGATCAGCGGCGCAGGGATCGCAAGAAAGAGGAAAAGCAGCGCCGGCGGGAGGAGCAGGAAAATGCTTGATATCGCCATGCCGCGCCATCTCGTGCAGCGCAGAAAGAACGTGGGCTATGCCGCGGTCTGCGCCGTAGGCTTTGACGCCGATCCGGGTGTGTTCCGCCTCGCAACGGCCGAGAACATTGAAGGCCACCTTCCGCAACTCCAGGCAGGCCGGTGGGAGAGGCTTCATTTCGCTCACCTCGTATGGACGCCGGGGCTCCTGGTGGCGCGCACCATCGTGCTTGGCGTCGAACGGTCCCTGGCGAACTGCCATCTCGGGCAGCACTGGTACCGGGCAAGCCTCGACACGCTCAACAGCGTGCTCCTGGCCGAGGCCGTGGCACTGAAATCAGCCATCTGGTCGCATGCCGAACTGATCGTCCGCCTCAAAGGGCAGGCGGATCGGGAAGCCGACCGCTTCGCCGCAGGAATCATCTGAATGTTCCCGACCGCAGATCAGATCGCGCTGGCGATCGTCACGGCTTGCCGGCTGAGCGGCACGAACCCTGTCCTGACGGCGCTTGGTCAGGTGGCGCACAGGGACTCGAGGGGAAGGCATATCGCCTTCGCGGCGCTRCTCGAGGCGTTTCCCGACGCGCGGCGCATGGGGATCGCCAAGTGCTGCGGCTATCGCGGCTACGGCTCTGCCACTGCCAACCTTCCGACCTTCCGAAAGACGCCCTGGTGGCGGGAAGATTGGGTCGAGGAGGTGATCGGCGCCGTCGTGGCCGAGCAATACGGCGACCAAGCGCAATGACCGCCAAACTCTCCCGTTTCATTCGCCGTCTTCGCGCACGGGCAATCCCGCGCGTGTCGTGTCGCGGCATCCACCTGAGGATCAACTAACATGAACGCCATCGACCAGGATCTCGCCAAGCACATCGATGMCGAGCTGACAAATGCCACGCCGCTCGGATCGGTAGAGCCGGAGATGGAGCGGGAGCGCATCGCCACCGTCCACCGCAAGGGCGTCGCCAAATATGAGCAGCGTATCGCCGACACCACCAAGCGGATGAAGAGCAACCTGGAGGAGCTGGAGGTCAACCGCAAGGCTGAGCTGAGACGCCATGAAGCAGAAATGGCCGCCATCGCCGAGCACGTCGAAACGACCAAGGCTTTGGCCGACCGCGACATCACTGCCGATGAGCGCTTGGCCGCATCCTGCCGCGCTGCCTTGGCCCAGCTGGTGCGCGAATGAACGCAGTCGCCCCCTTTGATGCTTCGGGTCTCGCTCAGGTCATCGAGCGCGCTCGGGTGCTGTTTGACGATGGTGACGTCGCTGCGGCGCGCATGCTCGCGGCCGGGGCCTATGACCAGGCCAAGGCGGCAGGCAGCTATGCGACGCGCTTCCATGCCGGCGAGCACMTGATCGCCAAAGCGCGTCGGCTGCAAGGTGACGCGCTGCTGATCGAAGCCCGCGCCAAGATCACGATTGCCACCGAATGGACTGCGGCCCAGGAATCCGGCGAGGCGTCCAAGGGCGGCAGGCCGAAGAAAAGCGTTCCCGACGAGAACGGTTTCACGGCGGCCGAAGCCGGCCTCTCGCGGAAGGAAATCCATGAGGCGCGGAAGCTGGCCGATGCTGAGCGCCGGGATCCTGGTATCGTCGAACGCGCCATCGCCGGCCGCGTCGCCGCCGGACTCGAGCCGAGCCGGGCGAACCTGCGCCTAGCGATCGGCACGGACAGCGCCAGCGCCGCCGAGCGCGGCAACAATCTCTACGAGACCTGTCCGGAGGCCATGCACACGCTGCTGGCGCTGGAGACGTTCGGCGGTCGCATCCTGGAGCCGGCGTGCGGACGTGGCGCGATCTCGCGCATGCTGGAGGCCGCCGGTTATGACGTCGTCCTGTCCGACCTGATCGACTAYGACACCCACGACCGCCATGGCGTCTGCCAGAACGTGCAGGACTTCCTGACCAGCGAGCCCGAGGAAGGCTGTGACGACATCGTCACCAATCCACCCTACGGCTCGGTGCTCAACGCCTTCGTCGCCCATGCGCTGCGCGTGCATCGGCCGGCGAAAATGGCGCTGCTGCTAAACCTGAATTTCTTCTGCGGCTTCGACGATCCCGACCGCAATTTCGCGATGGACGAGAACAAGCCGGCGCGCGTCTACATCTTCACGCGGCGCCTGCCGATGATGCATCGCGATGGCTGGGACGGCAACGAAGCCAGCAGCCGCATGAACACCGGCTGGTTCGTCTGGGAGCAGAACCTTGTCGGCGAATACGCCGGGCCGACCATCACCAGCCGCGTCGACTGGAAGGACTATCAGCCGGGGACGCCGGAATGATGGGCGACTCAATCGTAGTCGACGACGAGGCCAAGCTGGTCACGGTCCGATCGCTGATCGTCTCCAAGCGGACCTGGCTCGACAGTTTTTCAGCTGGTCGCAACAGGCGGCCGGAACACGAGATCGTGGCAAAGCGCCGCGAACTCGTCGTTCTGGAGGCTATCGCCGAAGACTATCGCAAGCGCATCAGCGGGGCGGCGGCATGAAGCACGCCCGCTCCTCTACTGACGTCTCTCAGCGAGACATAGGCGGCTACATGTAAAAGCAGCCATGCCACCTACGAGGCCCCATCCAGCAATAGCGCCTTCATGTGGGTCAACGGCATAACCAATCATTGCTCCAGCCAATCCAGTTGCTATCAACCCAGAGACCCAGATGCCTATTTTCATTTCCCCCTCCACGATGGAATTACAAACTGACCAGCTACCAAACACGCATCTGATAGGCAACTCCATCCGCCAGGAGAGCATGCTTTGAACCACTTCGCAGGCTTCACAACGCCGGTCGTCGGCGGCCACCATGCCATGCTGCGCTTCGCGGAGGACGGCCAGGCCGAGCCGGTGCTCGGCCCGAAAGGCACGCCCATGCTGTTCCCGACCGAGGCAGAGGCATGGAAGGCTGTCACCGAGAACCTGCTGCGCTACTTCAATGGAAATATGAGGCGCGATGGCGAAACCATCACCAGCGCCCGCGACGCGGCCGAGCGCCTTTTCCGCAAGGGCCGGATGATCCCGGTGGAGCACAAATAGACATGGCCAGTTTCCGAGAGGGCTGGGCGCTCAAGTCGCCAACAGCCACCAAGGCTCACTACTTCCGGCGCCCCGGTGTCGGCCTGGCCGTGTCGCTCTGCGGCTCTCAGGACGCAGCCGCCGGCTGGCTGCGGGATCCGGGTGACGTCGACAAATGCGATCGGTGCGCCAGGCTGTTGGCGAAGGAAGTCGCGAAATCGGCCGCTGTGCCGCCAGAGGCAGGCCAGGACGAGCGAGGCGACCATCGGACGTGTGATGGGAAGGCCGGCGACTGACGCTCGTTGGCGGGCTTCTACGCTCGACAAAAAATGCGATTATACGTTTGCGGCCAATATAGGTCTCATCGACCTCAACAGACTTGGACTGGCAAAGGATGCATCGTGGAAAAAGCCGTGAGCACCACCAAATCAGCAACGAAAACGACGCCTAGGGCGAAGATCGATATAAAGGCAATGTTAGATGACTCTAGAGGGAGAGACGTGGCGTGGCTGACGCTGCTCCTTGCCACCGATAGGCAAGCCTTAGAGCTGTTTCGAATTTATGTGACGTTGGGAATAGCGGTTTCATCGGGGCTTGCGGCGGGAGCCGCAAAGCAAGCTTGGGGAGATGAAATATACCCCATTGTTGCCCTTGGCTCGATGTTACTCTGCCTCTTCGTCGGGTGCTTTTACTGTTTGAAGGCGATGCGCCCCGTCGAGATTTCCCTACCTGGCAAAGCGGGTAATTTCTGGCAATGGGCGATGCGTGACGACATAACAGAAACGGCAGCGCTATCGGTGTATTTTGAGTACGCTCAGGCCGCTCAAAACATGAATAGCAAAGTCAACCTGCTCAACTCCGGCGATCTCAATGTGGCAAAGAAACTTGGC
>NZ_JBFULQ010000267.1:0-7528 GCF_054049815.1 Mesorhizobium sp. P5_C1
CACCGACTCGTCGTGGCTGGCTCCCGGGGTCGGATGATGGATCGAGGCATACTGCGCCACGCTGACGACGCCGGTCGTGCTGTTGATGGCGACAGCGAACGCCGCCGCCCCACCGGCCCCGCCGATGCGGCCGACCACCAGATCGCCTTCCTTGAACAGGAAGATGCTGGTGCCGGCGGTCGTGTCGAGGCCGGAATCCACGCCGGCGGCGGACACCGCCAGCGAGAATGCCGTCGTGCCGCCTTCCTGATCGGTGCCGAACGAGCTTCCGGTGGAGGACACCACCGCGCCTGGGTCCTGCGCGTAGCCGGTCGGGCTCAGATCGGAGCTGACATTGCTGACGCCCGCAAACAGGGCAACAACCGCGGGTGCCGTGGTGTCGTCGGCATCTGCCTGGATGCCCGCGGTCTCGTCATGCGCCACCGTGGGAGCGCCCTGGACGATGCCCGCCGTCGGGCCGTCATCTTCGATCACGATCTGCTGGCCGACGAACTCCGAGGCGGAGTTGGATGTCACGATGCCGAAGCCGCCTATGTCGAAAGTGTTGTTGTCGTTGCTGGGATCGCTATCCGCGTTGCTGACGTTCTCGATCAGCACCCGATTATGGGTTCCGCTTGTCGTCCACTGCACCGTGTCGCCGCTGCTTAGGCCCGTGATGATCAAGTCGCCGTTGGCGTCGATCGAGGCGGCCGGAGTATATTGCGTATTGCCTGTCTTGACGACGACGTTTGTCAGCGAGAACGACGTGATGGCGACGTGCGTGTCGTTGGTGAGCCCGTCGACGAAGTTCACTCCCGACTCCGCGACGGTGGTGAAGGCAGAGATCTTGACGGTCACGKGTCCGATGCCCGGATTGGTCTGGTTGACGGTGAAGGATGCTCCCGTCGCACTGACGACATTCTGGAAGTCGATGTTGGCTTCGACATCGGCCTCGTTCTGGTCCAGATTCGGCACGAGGAAGTTCGTGTTCGTGCCCGAGACGTAGGTGATGTACGCCCCCTCGGTAGGGTTGATCGCGTTGCCGTTGACGCCGAACGAGGTGGTGCTGCCGGCCTGGCTGATATTGAGCACATCCTTGGTCGAGATGTTTCCGCCCTCGGACTGGTTCAATGGATCTTTCCCTATCACCACGATCTGGGTGGAGTTTGGATCGCCGAAGGTCATGAACAGGTTGCTGCCGGAGGGCGCTCCGGCAAAGCCGAAGTTGAGCGTCTCGCTCGCCGCGAGCTTGAGGGTGTTCCCGAGATCGACCGCGTCGTCCGGGTTGGGGTTGCCGCCATGGAAGATCGGAACATAGGTGACAATGTTGAAGGTCACCTGGTCGCTGGTCGCGCCGGCGTTGATCACGTCCTGCTTGAAGACGACGAAGGCGATCGCGTCCAGATTGTTGACAATACCGTTGCCATCGCTGTCATAGCGACCGATCACGGTGTTGTTCCCATCGGCGAAGAGCAGGATATCCTTGCCGCCGAGGGTGTTGAGCCCGCTATCATCGCCATTGAGGGTGCCGCCATTGCCGTCGGTGAACGTAGTGCCGACGAGCTGGGAGCCGGCGGTGGCGTTGACGGTGACCGAGTTCGTCTTGGTCGCGACGCCGATGCTGGCCGGGAACGCGGAATTCAGCCCGAGAGTTGATTCGAGATAGGTCCGGAACGAGGCCGGCAAAGCGGAGTACGCGACATCGGTGTCCGTAAAGGCATCGTCGACGTTGTCGCCGGTTTGCAGCCCGGTGGTCTGGTCGTTGACGGCCTCGTCGTTGAGAATAAAGCTGATGGTCATTGCTGTGCTCCCCTATCACGTGACGGGGGCCCAGCCCCCAGATGCCGATGCACCCACCCCAGCGCATCCCCTGGCCCACTGAATCTGCGGCCTTCAATCCGTCAATTTGCCGCCAATGAAGTGGGCGCGTCCATTCTCGGTTCGATAGTATTGGGGTGAATGCCCATACCTGATCGAACGATATATATCGTTCGATAGATCAGGCCGGCGCGGGCGCCGCCGGCGATCGCGACGGCATCGAGGTCGATGCCGTCAGGCGGCTTTTCGTTTTGTAGCTGCACCCTGTCGATGCCAGCGGAAAGCGATGATCAGAGCGGGCCGGTTCCTGGACGCTCGGCGCCCTTGCCATGCGACACCCAGGCCAGTTCGGCCCGGCCATCGAGATGCAGCTTCTCGTAGACATGATGCWGGTGCATCTTCACCGTGCCTTCGGATACATGCAGCCGCTGCGCGATGGTCTTGTTGCGCAACCCGCGCGAGACGAGATCGGCGATCTCGGTCTCCCGCCCGGTCAGCCTGGACGTCGGCTGGTGCTGCGGTTCTGGCATCAGCAGTTGCTGGACGATCTTGTTGTCGATCYATTTCTTGCCTGCCGCCACCGCATTCACGCATTCGAGAAGATAGCGATGGCTGATGCCGTCCAGAAGCAGGCCGTCGCCGTCGAGCGCCTGTATTTCCTTGATGTCGAGCCTGCCGTTCGGCTGCACGATGAAGATGATGCCGAGAGCGCTGTCGCAGGCCTTCAGCCGGGAGGAAATACCGGCCATGCGCGGGTCCGCGATATCCAGGCCGACKATCACGATATCGGGCCGATGGCGCTCCACATTGGGGACAATGTCGACAGGACGGCGGCACTGAGCGACGACATCGTGCCCAGCCTTCCGCAGAACCCATTCCAGACCGGCGAGATACACCCCCCGCGGGTCCGCGACAACCAAGGTCGACATGCGAACACCGTCCGGAAACGCAACAAACTTTGTTTCAATACCCGGCAAGTCAGGAAACCAGAGGTTAGGCATTTTGTCAAGCAATCACTAATATAGTTAATGCTATAATATCGACCCGAGGCTGTCGAGCATACCCGAGCGGACACGGCCGCAGGGCTGTAGACCAGGCTGACGCCGCCGGATTGTGCGGCAGTGCATTCCGACGACGATGGGGGGCCGAGGTCGTGGACGCTATGCTCGCAACCGCTGCCACAACTCCCCATGAGTTCGCAGCGCAGTTCATGCATCAGGCAAGCCAGTTTTCTATCAACGATCCCAGGACGTGCAGATCGGCATCGCTCAGTTCGTGGCCAGCAGGCACTGTCAGGGCGGACACTGTGGCATGATGCGCGCTCAGCAACGCCGCAAGACCCGGGAGAAGCGATGCATAGGGGTCATCGCGCCCCTCGATCATCACTATCCGGCAGCCGGACAGATCCGCGTCCGGTCGGGCCTCGAGGACCAAGGAGGGGCGAAGCAGGATCGCGCGCTGGGCTAGGGGCGGATGGAGCAGCATGGCCGCCGCCAGAAAGTTGGCGCCGTTGGAATATCCGAGGAACGCCAGCTTCTCCGGGACAAGCCGATAGCCGCTGATTGCGCCATCCATGAAGGCGGCAAAGGCAGCTGCCTCGGCCCTTATGTCGGCTTGATCGAACGAGGTAGCCGAAAATCGGCGGAACCAGCGCAAGGTGCCCTCCTCGACGCTGCGCCCGCGCACCCCCAGAAAGGTAGCGCGCGGCGCCAGGCTTGCCGCGAACGGCATCAGGTCGGCTTCATTACCGCCGGTCCCATGCAACAGGACGAGCGTTGTGCCGTCAGGGTCGGATGGCACATGGAACCGGTGCACGAAGGGCAGGTCGAGATACCGGATGCGATCCTCGCCAGGCATCGAAAATTGCGGCAGCCGCGTGCGGATGGCGTCGGCCCGCTCGGCGTCGGAAGGCGGAACGAAGAGCACCGAGCCGAGGGTTTCGATGGGTTCATCGACCGTCATCCCGGGTCCGTCTGTTGCGAGTTCGAACAGGGTCTCTCCCGGCTCACGGACATAGAGAGATACGAAATACTTGCGGTCGTGAACATTGGTGACGCTGGAGTTGCGGCTTGCAAGTCGGCGCTCCACCGTCTCCAGGGCAGCAATGTCCGGCGTGCGGAAGGCGATATGGTCGACCACGCCGGTTCCGGGCGCGCCTGGCCAGAAACCGACGGCATCACGGACATCGACAACATCCCCGCTGTCCGAGACAAGGCGCTGCACGGCCCCGGCGTGCTTGAGCGGGCGATAGCCGAAATAGTCCTGCAGGAATGCCGACGTCTGCTCGGCAACCGCCGAGAAAATCGTCGCGCCACGGACGCGGCGGATTGCATCGGCCGGCTCGATTCCTCGGCTGTCGGCCGGTGACGCACGTGCGGGCAGTGCGCTTCCCACGATCTTGACTGCTACACCGTCCGGATCGGTCAGGCGCAGCACTGGCTCGCCGAATTCCTGCGTTGGCCCGCTCGCATTCAGTCCGAACTGCAGTGACCTCGTCAGCCAGAAGCCGATGCTGCGGGGCTCGACGGAAAGCGCAATTTCGGCGACCTGGCCGAGGCCAACCCGGCCGGGTGATCCGTCCTCCCATACGAGGAAGGTGATCAGAGATCCTGGCGAACCGATGCTGTCGCCGTAGCACAGATGGAGTTGCTCGGCGTCTTCGAAACCACCGGTCCGCTTGACCAGACGCAGTCCGAGAAAGCCAACATAGAAATCGACGTTGGCCTGGACCTTGCGTGTAACCAGCGTGATGTGGTGGATGCCCGATGTCATTCGGTCGATGCCTTCCTCAACCGTTCCTTGCCATCATCGGCGAGTGCTGGTCATCCGAGTTGAACAAATTGCTTTGCGGCAACGCCGCCGCCGAATTGCTGGGCACGGCCGCCTTCGGTGATACCACCTAGATCGACTGCGGCGAAGCCGAGGCGCTCGATCAGGTCGATAATGGTGGCCCGTGCCGATGGTTCGTCCCCTGAGGCAAACAGGACACGGCGGCCGCCGGGCACCGCCGGATCGGCCCCAAGGACGGCCGCGGGAACACCTGATCGCGCGTCGCATCGAACCGATCCGCGGTAAGCTCGTCGCCAGCCCGGACTATATCAAGGCGCATGGGGCACCCGAGACGCCGGACGAACTCCTGACCCACCAGACCGTCATGCAAGGGACGGAAACCTGGCAATTCATGGACGGCGACAAAACGATCACCGTTCACCCACAGGGGCGGTTCAAGGCGGATAKCGGCACCGCCCTTGCCGCCGCCGCAGTCGCGGGGCTCGGCATCGCCTCGCTGCCGGATTTCGTAACCGAGAGCCATGTTGCTTCCGGCGCCCTGGTCCCGGTGATGACACGCTATCMGCTCCCCGAGGCCGGCATATTCGTCGTCCGCCCACCTGGACAGCACCCTGCGCGGAAGATCCGCGTCCCCACCGAATTGCTGATCGAACATTTTGGATAGAGCATCGCCTCTCTCGGCCCCGCGACGGTACGGAGCAGGGCCATCGACGGCTTTTGCTGGATGATCCCGAGACACCGGCAACGGACGCCGGAGAGGTCGGTCGTTTCATTTCAGTATGACCAGGTCTATACTTCACGGGGGACAGGCCAGATCGATGGACCGTAAGCTTTCCGCCATTCTCGCTGCCGATGTCGTGGGCTATTCCGCCCAGATGGAACGCGACGAGGCCGGCACGTTCGAGCGCCTCCGTGCTCAACGCAAGGACCTGTTCGAGCCTGAGATTGCCCGCCATCACGGCCATATCTTCAAGCTGATGGGCGATGGACTGCTGGCCGAATTCGGCAGCGTCGTGGACGCGGTCGAATGTGCCGTGTCGTTGCAGCAAGCCCTGGCCGAACGCAACGCCGCCGTTTCCGAGGATCATCGGATTCGCGTCAGGATCGGGATCAATCTCGGCGAGGTGATTGTCGAGGGCGAGGACCGATATGGCGAGGGCGTCAACGTCGCTGCCAGGCTCCAACAACTAGCGGAACCTGGCGGCATCTGTGTCTCGGAAAAGGTCGCAAAAGAGGTTGAGAAGAAATTGGCTTTCGGCTTTGAGCCGATGGGCCAACAGAAGCTGAAGAACATCGCCGAACCGGTGCAGGCGTACCGGGTGCTGCTCGATCCCGCGGTGGCGGGAAAGCCCATGGCCGTCAATCGACACCCACGCTTCAGGCGCAATCTGGCCACCGCTGTTGGGGCCCTTGTCGTCGCAGTTGGCCTTGCAGCAGCGTGGTGGCGACCGTGGGAGCCACCGCTTCGGCCCACCGCTCTGACGGCCAATGCGAAAGCCGACACCCGGCCATCCCTCGTCGTGCTTCCATTTGACAATCTCAGCGACGACAAGGCGCAAGGTTATCTGGTTGACGGTTTCACCGAGGACCTGACCACAGAACTTGCACGCGTGCCCGGCCTGTTCGTCGTATCGAGGAACGCGGCTTCCACCTACAAGGGCACGGAGACAAAACCCGCCGAGGTCGCCGCAGCGCTTGGTGTCCGGTACATACTGGAGGGCTCGATACGTCGGGTCGGCGACGACATGCGTATCAACGCGCAATTGATCGACGGCTCGACCACCGGTCATCTCTGGGCAGAACGTTTCGACGGCCAGTGGACGGATGTGTTTGCACTGCAGGACAAGGTCGTCGTCAGCATCGCAGGCGCGCTCAAGCTGCGTCTCGTCAGCGCCCAAGGCAAGGCAGATGTCGCGGGGGGCACGCGCAATCCTGCAGCCTACGAAGCTTACCTCCAGGGCATGGAAATCTACAATCGTCGCAATACTCCAGACGAGTTTGCGCAGGCGGTGAGGTTTTTCCAGCAGGCGCTGGAACTCGATCCGAATTTCGGCGCGGCGGCAGCCTCGCTCGCATGGGCCTATTGGGACACGGACGGGCCGCGGGTCCAAGCTTTGGCCGCTTCGGACATCAGTGCGCTGTACAACGTCTACAAGTACCTGGGGGAGGCGGCCAAGCATCCTTCGCCGTCCTACTATCAGCTCGTCGCCAGTTTGCTGGTTCGCGAGCACCGGTCCGACGAGGCAGTCGCGGTTATGTTCAAGGCAGTGGCGCTCGACCCGAGCGATCCCCTGAACTATGTCGGGCTGGCGGAAGCCCTGAATTTCAATGGCAGGCCGGACGAGGCGCGCGACTATCTCGTCGCGGCCAACCGTGTCGATCCAGGCGGCAATGACCATCGGCACTACCAGGCCGGGCTGGCTGAATTTGGCCAGGGTCGTTTCGAGGAAGCCGTCGACTACCTTGAAAGGATCGATCTCCAATCGCCCGATCCATGGCCGAAATTCTACGGCCTGCAGGTGTTGGTTTCGGCCTACGCGCATCTGGGGCGCAGTGACCAGGTCGCGGCCTATAGTGACAGGCTAAGGAACGTCATGCTGGAACGAAAGGATGGTGGGGCAAATCAACTGGTCACGCAGAGGTATTTCGTGTTCAAGAATCCGGCTGACATCGGGCGTCTGCTGGACGGCCTGGACAAGGCCGGTCTGCCGGAGTTGCCGGAAGCGGTCGATCTGGATGCGAAGGACCGGCTTACCGGTTCGGAGATCAAGTCGCTCATCCTCGGTCGTGACCTGCGCGGGGGAGGCGCATGGATAGACAAAGGAACCAGTTGGGTGCAGCAGAACTTCCTGTGCGATGCCATTCCGAAAACTCAGACAACCTGCGGCGCGATCTTCCGCAATCCTGCCGGGACGCCGGAGCGACGCAACGAGTATACGGC
>NZ_JBFULQ010000268.1:0-7507 GCF_054049815.1 Mesorhizobium sp. P5_C1
ACAGATTGTCGCGCGAGGACTGGCAGGCAAGAAAAAAGGCGGCCCAATAGCCGCCTTTTTTCGTCTCAAAATCAGGGCACTACAAGCCTTTCCGGACTTCAGTCCATCCGGATCGTCACGAACCTGAGCTCGCCGGTCTTCGACGCCAGCATCAGCAGCGCGTTCTTGCGCCCTTGCTCCTTCAAGGCGCCAATCCGGTCCATGACATCCTTGGGCGTGGCGACCGATTCCTGTGCGATCTCGGTGATCACCTCGCCCGGCTGGATGCCGCGTTCGGCGGCAGCCGAATCCTTGGTGACATCGGTGATGACGACGCCGGAGACATCGGCGGCAATGCTGAACTTCTTGCGCGTTTCGTCGTTCAGTTCGCCGACGGTCATGCCAAGCACCGAAGCCGTCGAGACGGCCGGAGCCTTGTCGCCCTTGTTCTGGTCGGTGTTGCTGCCGTCCTCGCCGCTGGCCAGCTTTTCGCCATCTTCGAGCCGGCCGAGCGTCACCTTCACGGTCTGCTCGACGCCCTTGCGCACGATCAGCACGTCGACCGCCTTGCCGACCGGGCTCTCGGCGACCACGCGCGGCAGGTCGCGCATTTCATGGATGTCCTTGCCGTCGAATTTGAGGATGACATCGCCGGCCTGAATGGTGCCGTTGTCGACCGGGCCGCCCTTGATGACGCCGGCGACCAGCGCGCCCTTGGCAGTCGCCATGCCGAGGCTTTCGGCAATGTCGTCGGTCACCGGCTGGATGCGCACGCCGAGCCAGCCGCGCCGGGTCTCGCCGAACTGGCGCAACTGGTCAACGACGCCGGAGGCGAGTTGCGAGGGGATGGAGAAGCCGATGCCGATCGAACCGCCCGACGGCGAAATGATCGCGGTGTTGATGCCAATGACCTCGCCGGCGCTGTTGAACAGCGGACCGCCGGAATTGCCGCGGTTGATCGCGGCGTCGGTCTGGATGAAATCGTCATAGGGGCCGGAATTGATGTCGCGGTTGCGGGCCGAAACGATGCCGACCGTCACCGTGCCACCGAGGCCGAACGGATTGCCGATCGCCATGACCCAGTCGCCGACGCGCATCTTGGTGGAATCGCCGAACTTCACCGCCGTCAGCTTGTGGCCCTTCGGGTCGACCTTCAGCACCGCGACATCGGTCTTGGTGTCGGTGCCGACCAGCGTCGCCTTCAAGGTGATGCCGTCCGAGAAATTGACCTCGATGTCGTCGGCATCGGCGATCACGTGGTTGTTGGTGACGACGATGCCTTGCTCCGCGTCGATGACGAAGCCGGAACCCAGCGACTGCACTTTCTGCCCGCCATTGTCCTTGTCGCCGCCACGGTTCTTGAAGAAATCGTCGAAGAAATCCTGGAAAGGCGAACCCTCGGGCAACTGCGGCATCGGCACCGCGCCCGGACCTTCCGTACCCTTCACAGTCTGAGAGGTCGAGATGTTGACCACCGCGCCGAGCAGGCCTTGCGCCAGGTCGGCGACCGAAGCAGGGCCGTCGGCGGCCAATGTCGGCGTCACGAAGGACGGGGCAGCGACGGCGCTGACAAGAAGGGCTGCCGCACCGGCGATGAGCGTCCGCCGTGCCGCGCGCAAAAGGGTATTGGATGTCATCGAGAAGCCTCCCGGTATTCTTGAAAAGAAAAGCGCTTCGACGAAAACGCCGCGTCGCGCCATGTTGGCAAAAAATACGGCACGTTTGCGGCTATGACTATCGGCAGAGGATAAATCATCCGTTATCCCGGGGTCGAAGCTCGTATCCCCCGGGATCGAAGCTCGTATCCCGAGATCGAAGCTCGCCGCCCTCACCCGCTCCGCACCAGCCAGACGATGCCGACACCGATGGCAATCGCCGCCAGCCCGGCGATCCGCAACGCATTCTCGGGCAGCGACAGCACTTCAGTGGCGAGCTTCCTGGCAAGGCCTGGAAAGCCGCCATAGACCAGACCTTCTATCACAAGGACAAGGCCCATGGCGGCGAGAAAGTCCTGCACCTGCCGCTACGGGCTGGTGCTGGGCTGTGCCGCCGGCGCGGCAGGTGCCGTCGCAGGCGCGGCAGGTGCCGGTGAAACCGGCTTCGCCGGCGCCTCCTTGCCATCAGGATCGCGGAAGAACCGGAAGAACTCGGAGTTCGGCGACAGCACCATGGTCGTCCCGGTGTTGTCCAGCGCCGTGCCATAGGCGTTCATCGACCGATAGAAATCGAAGAAGGCCGGGTCGCGCTTATACGCTTCCGCGAAGGTGGCGCTGCGCTGGGCTTCGCCCTCGCCTCGCAGGATTTCCGACTCTTTGCGCGCTTCGGCAACGATCTCGACCACTTCGCGATCGGCGCGAGCCGTGATGCGCTGTGCCGCTTCGTTGCCGCGTGCCCTCAGCCGCGCAGCTTCTGCCAAGCGTTCGGCCTTCATGCGGTCGTATGTCTGCTGCGAGACTTCCGCGGTGAGATCGGTACGGCGAATGCGCACATCCTCGATCTGCAGGCCGAGCGACGTGGCGTCGGGCCGGAGCTGATCGCGGACTTCGCGCATCATCACGGCGCGCTGTTCGGAGAGCGCGGCCTCGAAATCGCGCAGACCGTAGACACGGCGCAAGGCAGCGTCGAGACGCGTCCTGAGCCGGGCTTCGGCCAGTTCGATCTGGCCGGACACGGCGGCACGGAAGACGCGCGGATCCGAGATGCGATAGGCGATGAAGGCATCGACCTCATAGAACTTGCCGCCCGACACCTGGACGCGGATGTTGTCGAGGTCGAAGCGCAGCACACGGTTCTCGATCAGCTGCACCGTATCGGCGTCGAAGAACGAGAACGGCGCCTTGAAGTAGATGCCGGGTTCGCTCTTGACGTCGACGATCTCGCCGAACCTGAGGACCAGCGCCTGCTGGCGCGCATTGACCACGAAGACCGACGAATAGAGCAGGAACAGGATGATCGCCACGGCGACGACGATGATGGGGAGACGATTGGCCATTACTGGTTACCTCCCGTAACGGCAGCAGGGGCGGCCGGTGCCGGCGCCTTCGGCTGCAATGCCGGCAGCGGCAGATAGGGAACGACCCCTTGCCCGTTGCCCTGCTCGACGATCACCTTGTTCGAATCCTTCAGAACTCTCTCCATGGTTTCCAGATAGAGGCGCTTGCGTGTCACATCCGGCGCCTTGGCATATTCGTCATAGACGGAGATGAAGCGCTGCGCCTCACCTTCGGCTTCCTGCACGACCCGGTTCTTGTAGGCGGCCGCGTCTTCGCGAACCTGTGCGGCCTCGCCGCGCGCCTGGCCGAGCTTCTGGTTGGAGTACTGGTTGGCCTGCTCGACGAACTTGTCCTCGTCCTGCTCGGCACGCTGCACCTCGTCGAACGCATCGGCCACCTCGCGTGGCGGTGCTGCATCCTCGATCGAGACGGCATTGACGTTGAGGCCGGCCTTGTAGCCATCCAGCGTGGTCTGGATGATCTCGCGAACCGAGGCGGCGATGCCCTGGCGGTCATCGCGGAAGATGTCCTGCGCCGGCCGGCGGCCGACGGCTTCGCGCATGGCGCTTTCGGCAACCTGCCGCAGCATGCCGTCGGGATCGGAGACGTCGAACAGATAGGCCCGGGGGTCGGAGACCTGATAGGCTACCGAGAACTGGACATTGACGATGTTCTGGTCGCCTGAAAGCATCAACCCGTTGCCGCTGGTGTTGCCGCCGCCAATATCGACGAGCTGTTCGGAAATCTTGGCCGTCTCTACGGTTTCGAGCGGCCACCAATGGAAATGCAGGCCGGGCTGCGACAGTTCGGCCTTCGGCTTGCCGAAGCGCAGTTCAACCGCGACCTCGTCGGGCTGCACGGTGTAAACCGCTTGGAACGCCCACAGCACCACTAATGCTGCCGCGATCAGCGCGAAAATAGCCGGGCTTGCGCCACCGCCACCCGGCAGCGCGCGCCGTAGCCTGTCCTGGCCGCGGCGGATGATGTCTTCCAGATCGGGAGGCGAGCCCTGCGGGCCGCTCGGTCCCTTTGGTCCCTGCCCCCAGGGTCCCTGATTGTTGCCGCCGCCGCCCCATGGGCCGCCGCCGCCGCTTTTATCGTTCCAGGGCATGAATGTCCTTTCGCATGGAATTCCCTCAAGCGCCGGAATTATGGCGCGAAATCCAGTATCGTTCTTCTATAGGGACGCCACGAGACGCTTTCAACGCGATGCGTTGCCGACTTCGTCCGATTTGGCCCGGTCGCGACCCTTTGTCGTCTTTCAATGCACGTCGCGGCGGCGCTCGTAAACCGAATAGCGCGTCGCGTGGCTGTCCTTTTCCCCCGCCGGAATCTCCTGTGAGCTGACCATACGCCAGGAATTGGGATCGATCGGCGGGAAATGCGCATCGCCGTCGACCGCTGCCAGCACATGGGTGACGTGCAGCCGGTCGGCCAGCGGCAGCGCCTGGGCGTAGATTTCGCCGCCCCCGATGACGCAGACCTCGTCCACACCGACCATGCAGCGCCCGCGCACCGTCGCCAGTTGGATCGCGGCTTCGAGTGAATGCGCCACCTCGATACCCTCGGCGCGCCAGGCCTTGTCGCGGGTGACCACGATGTTCAGTCTGCCCGGCAGTGGCCGGCCGATGCCTTCAAAGGTCTTGCGGCCCATGATGATCGGCTTGCCCATCGTGTCGGCCCTGAAGCGCTTGAGATCGGTGGACAGCCGCCAGGGCAGCCCGCCATCCCGCCCGATCACGCCGTTCTCGGCAATGGCAACATAAATCGCGACATGCATCAGTTGGCCTCCCCGCCATTGCTGGCCGTCGGATCGAGAAGCAGGATGTCGATGTCGTGCTCGGGATAGAAATCGTCTGCCGTCATCTCGAACGTCGTCGGCCCGACCTTTTTGACATTGTCGCCGCAGAACGAGACCAGCGCTTTCGGATTGACCTTGTCGACGGTCAGCTTGAACTTGCCGATGGTGCCCGCCGCCCAGTTGCCGCCGGTGGTCAGGATATAGGCGATGCGGCTTTCGTTGTACTGGGGATAGCCGTCTGGACCATCCTTCGCCGCCTTGCGCACCGCGTTCTCGAAGGTGTCGTCCATGCAGTAACGCGTCTTGTAGCTGGCGTATTGGCCCTGGAACTTGCCGTCGAAGTAAAAGCTGACCGAAGACGTGCCGCCGACGCTCGGCTTGTAACGGTGCGAGACATGAACGTCCTTGTTGGCCGGAAAGGTCGAGCGCCACCAGTAGGTCGACCGCAATTGCCAGAACGGCGCGTAGTTGGGTTTCGCGCCGGGGCTGTCGTCAATCGTGTCCTCGATGATGATGCCGCGGTTGACCCAATCGTCGGCCACCGCTTGCGGCAGCTTTGCCAATGCGGCCTTCGCCTCGTCGCCGAACGGGTTGAACGGCACATTCTGAGCCTTCAGATCGGCACCGATGTCGATGCCGAGCGCGAACACCTTCTGCTCGAGCTGGGGCTTGGCGGCGACTCCGTCGATCGTCACCTCGAAGCCGAGAAAATTGTCGCTCTGATTTTCAGGGATCGCCGGCATCTCCTCGGGATCGCCAGAAATGTCGGGCATCGGGAAAGCGACCATCGCGTCGACATCCTTGTCGGTGTTGTTGTGGAAGACGTAGTCGACCGTCACCTTTTGCGGCGAGATGAAGAGGTCCTCGCTTTGCATCGACACGGCATCGCTGCGCGACAGGATCAGGCCGCCGGTGCCGAGCTCGGCAACCGAATCATTGGCGAATGCAGGCGCGGCTGAAAGCGCCAGCACGGCGGTCAGGACGTATCGCAACATGGAAGCCCCCTCGGCTAGAATGCCGACACGACCCTAGCCGTTTCAATGTGGCGTTTCAAAGCCCTTCCGCATCCGCGGGCGCGCCATGACGCTCTGGACTAACAGGTTTCGATCGGGCAGGAGATCGTTCCATGCGCAAGCTTCTCGTCATCGGCATCGGCGCCGGCAATCCAGACCACATGACCGTTCAGGCCATAAACGGCCTCAACCGCGCCGACGTGCTGTTCATCCCCGACAAGGGCGCGAAAAAGAACGACCTTGCCGACCTGCGCCGCCAGATCTGCGATCGCTTCGTCACCAACCCGAAGTCGCGCCGCGTCGAATTCGACGTGCCGGTGCGCGCCGAGCCGGCGCCCTCCTACCGCTCGACGGTCGACGACTGGCACGAGGCCATTGCCGCCATCTACGAAGCCCTGATCCGCGACGAGATTGCGCAGGATGGCTGCGGCGCCTTTCTGATCTGGGGCGATCCCTCGCTCTACGACAGCGCGCTGCGAATCCTCGAGCGCGTGCGCCTGAGAGGCAATGTCGCGTTCGAACTGGAGGTCATTCCAGGCATCACCGCTATCCAGGCGCTTGCCGCCAGCCACAAAATGGCGCTGAACCGCATTGGCGATTCCGTCCTCGTCACCACCGGCCGCCGCCTCTCCCAGGAGGGCCTGGCCGACAATGCCGGCAGCACCGTCGTCATGCTGGATGGAAAATGCGCGTTCAACACGCTTGCCGACAAGGATGTCGCTATCTATTGGGGCGCCTATCTCGGCACAGCGGACGAGATTATTCTCTCGGGCCGGATCGGCGATGTCGGCCCGGAGATCGAAAGGGTCCGCGAGGAAGCCCGTCTGCAGAAGGGCTGGATCATGGATACGTATCTGCTGCGCAAGCCTGGTGAGCCGCAGGACGATCGGTAATTTTCAGGAACCGAAGGTCCAAACCTAACGACCTACGCCTGCCGTCGTTTCAAAATTGCGCAGAATTCAAAGTTGTTGTGCGGCGTGGCATAGACTTGCTCGACATCCAGCCCGATGAGACCGAGATTGGAAAGTGCCTCTATGCCGTCGCGGAAGCTTTGCGGCGTAAATTGCCACGCGTGAACATCGACGTATGCCCCGCCGGAATTGTCATATTCGCTCATGGCCACGGAGACGGCAGCAATATTCTGCCGATAAACCGGCAGCCCATGATCTCCGGCCCAATGACGGGCAGCGTCATTGTGCGTGATCAGTGCTCTGTGTTCGATGACGCTCTTTACGCAGTGAACGCTGTTGCCCCGAGCGTTGATGAAATCTGCAATTGAGCTCTCTGGAATGAAGTGATCGAAGCAATAGCGCTTGTCCGGTACAATCAGGAGGTATCTGCCTGTCGGCACGAGAATCCTCTCGACCTGTCTCAGATGGTGGATCAGATCCGGCTGATGCTCGATGCAGTGACTGCTCAGGCAGAAGTCAAACGTCTCGGCGACGATACCCAAATCGCCGGTGCTGGAGACATAGTCGATATCCACAGGGGCGGTGGAGTATGGGTAGCCGACCGCATCCGCCCTCTTGATCAGGCCCTGCTTGTCCAAGACGTCGAGATATCTGACGTTTGGACCCCGAAGCGTTGGGTTGGTGAAAGGCCCGATCTCAAGGGCTGATTTGCGTCCGACAAGGGCAGTCAGGTCGTTTCGGTGAAACTCTGTGGGGCCGGCGTCCATTCGAATTAGCCCGCGCCTGAGCAGCGGCAGCAGTCTTCTCAAC
>NZ_JBFULQ010000269.1:0-7465 GCF_054049815.1 Mesorhizobium sp. P5_C1
ATGCAGAAGAGCTGGAGGCACAGATTTCACCTGCCTGCCGTCATCGGGACAATACCGATGATTCTCGTTGCCCTCGGCGTGTTCGTGATCGGCATCGGCTTCTCGGTGCTATGGTCCTTTACCAGTTCGAAGCTCTTCCCTACCTACGATTTCGTCGGTCTGGCGCAGTACAGGCGCCTCTGGGCCGACAACCGCTGGCTCGTCTCGGTCAATAACATCTGGTTCTTCGGCCTGATGTCCATCACCTGCAACATGGTGTTCGGATACCTGCTCGCCGTCTTCATGGACCAGCGCATCCGCCAGGAGGACCTGTTCCGCTCCATCTTCCTGTATCCTTTTGCCATGTCGCTGATCGTCACCGGACTCGTGTGGCAATGGGCGCTCGACCCCAACCTCGGCCTGCAGGAGGCGCTGCGCAACTGGGGCTGGACGAGCTTCAGCTTCGCCCCGCTGGTCAGCGCCGAGACCGCGCTGTACGCACTGGTCGTGGCGGGCATCTGGCAGGGCTCGGGCGTGACGATGGCGATCCTGCTTGCCGGCCTGCGCGGCATTGACGAGGATATCTGGAAAGCCGCGAGGGTCGACGGCATCCCGACCTGGCGCACGCACGTTTCCATCGTGGCGCCGATGATGAAGGGTGCCTTCGCCACCGCCTTCGTTCTGCAATGCGTAGGCGTGGTGCGCGTCTACGACCTGGTCATTGCCATGACCGGCGGTGGGCCTGGCATCGCCACGTCCATGCCGGCAGTCTACGTCATCCAGCTCATCACGGTTCGCCAGAACGTCGGCCAAGGCATGGCTGGGGCAACGATGATGCTGCTGCCGGTCCTGATCGTGCTGGCTTTCAGCGGAATTCTACTATGGCGGCGAAATCGCCTGCGGGAGGCGGGCGCATGACCGTCGGACAGATCACCGCAATTCAACCGCCCCGGGAAGCGTCGCATCAGGCTGGCGTGGCGCCCTTCGGGCCGAAACCGCGACGGATATCGGCCGGCCGCATCGGCATCTATGCTTTCCTGGTCGTTGCGGCCCTCTTCTTCCTCATCCCGGTCTACATCATGATCGTCACCTCATTGAAGGGGATGCCGGAGATCAGGCTGGGACATCTTTTCAACCTTCCTGGCGAGCCGACCTTTCAACCCTGGGCCGACGCCTGGCTCCACGCCTGCACCGGTCGCGATTGCAACGGCCTCAGTCCAGGCTTCTACAATTCGGTGAAGATCACCGTGCCCAGCGTGATCATCTCGATCATCTGCGCGTCGATCAACGGTTACGCGCTGACCTTCTGGCCATACAAGGGCGCCAATCTGCTCTTCGGGTTGCTGGTGTTTGGTGCCTTCGTGCCCTATCAGGTCGTGATCTATCCATTGATCATCGGGCTGAGCTCGGTCGGGCTGTTCGCCTCGCTCCCCGGCATCATCATCGTGCACACCATCTTTGGGATGCCGATCCTGACGCTGCTGTTCCGCAATTTCTACGCGGCAATTCCGGTCGAGCTGTTCAAGGCAGCGCGTGTCGACGGTGCGGGTTTCTGGCGCATCTTTTTCTACATCATGCTGCCGATGTCGGTGCCGATCACCGTCGTCGCCGTCATCCTGCAAGTTACCGGCATCTGGAACGACTTCCTGTTCGGCATCGTGTTTGCCGGGCGGTCCAACTGGCCAATGACGGTGCAGCTCAACAATATCGTCAACACCACCACCGGCGTGAGGGAGTACAATGTCAACATGGCGGCAACCATTCTGACGGCTGCGGTGCCTCTGCTCATCTACTTCATCTCCGGACGATGGTTCGTGCGCGGCATCGCCGCTGGCGCGGTGAAAGGCTAGTGGATATGGCGCAGAACGGTACCAGCGTTTCGATCCAGGACCTGTCGCTGAGCTTCGGTGTGGTGACCGTACTGGAGACACTTAATCTCGATGTCGCCGAGGGCGAATTCATCGTGCTGCTCGGGCCCTCGGGCTGTGGCAAGTCGACCTTGCTCAACTGCATTGCCGGCCTGCTCGACGTCTCCGAAGGCAGCATCTTCATCAAGGGCAAGAACGTCACCTGGGAAGAGCCCAAGGATCGCGGCATCGGCATGGTGTTCCAGTCCTATGCGCTCTACCCGCAAATGACGGTGGAGAAGAACCTGTCCTTCGGGTTGCGTGTCGCTGGCACGCCGAAGGACGAGATCGCCAAGCGGATCGCGCGGGCGGCCGAGATCCTGCAGATCGAGCCGCTGCTGCAACGCAAACCGGCAGCACTGTCCGGCGGCCAGCGCCAGCGCGTGGCAATCGGACGGGCGCTGGTGCGCGATGTCGACGTGTTCCTGTTCGACGAGCCGCTGTCCAATCTCGACGCCAAGCTGCGCGCCGAGCTGCGCGTCGAGATCAAGCTGCTGCATCGCAAGCTGCAGAACACGATGATCTATGTCACCCACGACCAGATCGAAGCGATGACGCTGGCCGATCGCATCGCGGTGATGAAGGGTGGCGTCATCCAGCAGCTCGATGCGCCACAGACCATCTACAATCGGCCGGTCAACCGCTTCGTCGCCGGCTTCCTCGGCTCACCCGCGATGAACTTCATCGACGGGCAGGCCGAGACCGGCGCCACCGCGGCTTTCAAGACCGGAAATGTATCCATACCGCTCGCCCGCTACGCTTTCGACGCCGCGGGCAACAGCAGCGGCCCTTGCGTGTTCGGTATCCGGCCCGAGCATGTCGCCCTTGGCGAGGCGGCAAATGCCATGCCCTTTGCCATCGATGCCGCCGTCGAGATCGTCGAGCCGATGGGCTCCGACACGCTGGTATGGACGCAGCTCGGCGGTCAGAATTTCTCCTTCCGCGTCGAGGCGGAAAAGACGCTGCGCAGTGGCGAGCCAATCCGGATCGGCTTTGATCCTGCCCGCGCCTCGCTGTTCGACAGCCAATCCGGCAACCGCATGTAGCTCCCAAGCCCCACTCCTCCCCAAGCAGAACGGACAGAGACGATGAACTGGTCATTCCAACTTTACAGCGCCCGCAATTTCCAACCCTGGGAAGGCGTCCTCGAGACGCTCGGCAAGGTCGGTTACACCCAGGTCGAAGGCTTCGGCGGCGTCTATGATGATCCCAAGGCCTTTCGCGCCGAACTCGACAAGAACGGGCTCGCCATGCCGACCGGGCATTTCTCGATCGACGCGCTCGAGAACGATTTCGACGGCGTGCGCAAAATTGCCGACACACTCGGCATCACGCTGCTCATCTGTCCTTTTCTGATGCCCGACCAGCGCCCATCCGATGCCGCCGGCTGGCGCGGCTTCGGCGAGCGTCTGGCAAAGGTTGGCGACGCCGCGAAAAGGGCCGGCTACGGCTTTGCCTGGCACAACCATGATTTCGAGTTCAAGAAACTTGCCGACGGCTCGGTGCCGCAGGAGCTTATCCTCGCGGCAGCGCCGGACATCGGGTGGGAAATCGACGTCGCCTGGGTGGTGCGCGGCGGCGACGATCCGCTGGCGTGGATCGACAAATACGGCAAGCGCATCAGCGCCGTCCACGTCAAGGACATGGCCAAGCCCGGCGAGGGGCTGGACGAGGATGGCTGGTCGGATGTCGGCCACGGCACGATCGACTGGGCCGGCCTGATCAAGGTGCTGCGCGCCAAGAGTGCCGCCCAATACTACGTCATGGAACAGGACAACCCGAACGACATCGAGCGCTTCGCCCGCCGCTCGATCGCAGCCGTCAAGACCTACTAGGAGCAATCAGCATGGCAAAGAAACTTGGCATCGGCGTCATCGGCTGCGGCAACATCTCGAAGGCGTATTTTTCGCTGGCGCCGCTGTTTCGCGGCATCGAGATGCGTGCCTGCGCCGACATCAACATGGAGACAGCGAAGGCGCGGGCAAAGGAGTTCAAGCTGCGCGCCGAGACCGTCGACGACCTGCTCGAGGCCGACGACATCGACATCATCGTCAACCTGACCATCCCGGCGGTGCACTACGAGGTGTCGAAGCAGGCTCTGGACGCGGGCAAGCACGTCTATTCGGAAAAGCCCTTCGTGCTGTCGGTCAAGGAAGGGCTCGACCTGAAGAAACGCGCCGAGGCGAAAGGCCTGCGCATCGGTTCGGCGCCCGACACGTTCCTCGGCGGCGCGCATCAGCTGGTCCGCGACCTGATCGACACCGGCAAGCTCGGCAAGATCACCAGCGGTACCTGCCACGTCATGGGCCACGGCATGGAGCACTGGCACCCCAATCCGGACTTCTTCTTCCAGCCCGGCGCGGGACCGGTGCTCGACATCGGGCCGTACTACATCACCAATCTGATCCAGCTGATCGGGCCGGTGAAGCAGGTGGCGGCCTTCGCGTCGACACCCGCCAAGGAACGCACCATCAGTTCGAAGCCGCGCGCAGGCGAAAAGATCCCGGTCAACACGCCGACGACCATCCACGGCCTGCTGGAGTTCGAGAACGGAGCCGTGGTGACGCTGAACACCAGTTGGGACGTCTGGGCGCATGGCCACGCGCCGATGGAACTCTATGGCGAGGCGGGCACAGTGTTCGTGCCGGATCCGAATTTCTTCGGCGGCGACGTGCGCTTCACCGAAGACAGCAAACCGGTCAAGAAGCTGCCGAAATGGAAGCACCCGTTCGGCGTTCCCAACGAGATGCATTCGCAAGGCATGATGGCCAACTACCGCACGGCCGGCCTCGCCGACATGGCGGTGGCGATCGCGGAAGGCAGGCCGCACCGCTGCTCGATGGAACTGGCGCTGCATGCCGTCGACGTGATGACTGGGCTGTTGCGCTCAGGCGAAACCGGCAAGTTCGTCGCCATGCAGACCAGTTGCGAACGGCCGGCCGCACTTGGCGTCAAGGAAGCCAAGGCGCTGTTGGCGAAGAAGAAGTAGACCAGGCACTCAACCCTCTCCCCGTTCCGTCAGGGAGAGGGTAAGGGTGGGGGGCAGAGCCGACTCGCCGTGCTGTCGCGATGGCAGCCGACTGGCTCGCTTCCATTTGAGGATTTTCCCATGCCCTACATCCCCGCCGAAAACCGCTACGAGAACATGATCTACAACCGCTGTGGTCGCTCCGGCCTGAAGCTGCCGGCGATCTCGCTGGGGCTGTGGCACAATTTCGGCAATGACACACCGCACAAGACCAAGCAGGCGATCGTGCGCCGGGCTTTCGACCTTGGCATCACGCATTTCGACCTCGCCAACAATTACGGTCCGCCGCCCGGCTCGGCCGAGACCGCTTTCGGCGAAATCCTGCGCACCGACTTCGCCGGTTACCGCGACGAGCTGATCATCTCGACCAAGGCCGGTTACGAGATGTGGGCCGGTCCCTACGGCGAATGGGGCGGGCGCAAGTACATGCTGGCCAGCCTCGACCAGAGCCTGAAGCGGATGGGTCTCGACTATGTCGACATCTTCTATTCGCACCGCTTCGATCCCGATACGCCGCTGGAAGAAACGATGGGCGCACTTGACCATGCGGTGCGCTCGGGCAAGGCGCTCTATGCCGGCATCTCGTCCTACAATTCGCAGCGCACGCGCGAGGCCGCCGATATTTTGAAGCAGCTTGGCACGCCTTGCGTCATCCATCAGCCGAGCTATTCGATGCTCAACCGCTGGGTGGAGGAAGACGGCCTGCTCGATACGCTCGAAGGGCTCGGCGTCGGCTCCATCGTGTTCTCGCCACTGGCGCAAGGCATGCTGACCGACAAATATCTCGGTGGCATTCCCGAAGGCAGCCGCGCCTCCCAGGGCAAGTCGCTGAAGACAGCCTTCATCAACGACAGGACCATCGCCAACATCAAGGCGCTCGATGCCATCGCCGGCAAGCGTGGCCAGACACTGGCGCAGATGGCGCTGGCCTGGGTGCTGCGCAAGGGCAAGGTGACCTCGGCGCTGATCGGTGCCAGCCGGCCGGAACAGGTCGAGGACTGCGTTGGCGCGCTCAAGGTGCTTGACTTCAGCGATGCCGAACTCGCCGAGATCGATAGCTATGCGCGCGAGTCCGACATCAATTTGTGGGCGGCTTCAGCCGAGCGCAAAGGTCCACCGAGAAAGTAAGCTCGGTAAGCCGGCAAATAAAAACGGCGGGACCTCTCCCGCCGTTTTTCATGTGAGGCGAATTGCCTTCGCTTCAGGGCGTGGCTGGTTTCTGGGCGGTGCCTAGCCCTGCCTTGGGCTTTGCCGGCGCCGGCGCTGGCGTTTTCATTTTCGTCTCGATCCAGCCGGTGTAGTTGGCCAGCCGTGTGTAGATGCCGTACGCGTCCTTGTGGCCGCAGGCCGCACTTCCGTCCGCCGGACCTTCGCCCCAGCTGACGACGCCGACCTGGACCGGACCGTCGGCGCCGGTCATGAACAGCGGACCGCCGCTGTCGCCGTTGCAGGCATCGCGCACGCCGCTGGTGGTGCCGGCGCAGATCATGTTGCCGGTCAGCGGGTCTGTCATGTCGGCGGCAATCGCATTGGCGGCAGCGTCGATGCCTTTTTCCGAATAACGCATGCGGTGGGACAGATCGCCAAGTGCGGCCTTCAGATCATGCGCATAGATGGCCTTGATGCCGCTGTTGCAGGCGGTGTTCGGCTGCAGGTCGAGGTCGGCAACCATCAGCGTGGTCGGAAAGGTGCCATCCTGCATCTTGCCCCAGCCGGTGACAGTGGTTTTGCCGGTGTCGGGTGTGGCGTCATGGGTGACCTTGATGGTCGGCGCATCGGCCGGCTCTGCAAGCCGCAACAGGCCGAGGTCGTTGTCGAGCGTCTGCTCGCTGTAACCCTCGTTGACGATGACCTCTACCACCTTGTGGCGCTTGCCCTCGCTGAGATCGGTGGCGCCGGTCAGCACGGTGACCGCGTCGGGCGAAATCGGCTGGCCCTTGTCGTTGAGGCAGTGGGCCGCCGTCAGCACCCATTGCGGCGCGATCAGGCTGCCGCCGCAAAATTGTGCATTGGCCTGCGAGGCCGGGTTCTCGTCCAGCCTGTCGGTGGTGAGCAGCGCGACCTGAAACGGATAGGCACCCTTTTCGGCCTGGTTGCCGCCATAGACACGATCGGCGCCGTCGGGATTTTCCGCCGCAGCCTTGGCCTTGGCATCCGCAACGCGTTTCATCGGCGAGACCGCCGCTTCGGGCCTGGCGGTGTCATCCGCCTGGCTGGCGCTGACGGTTGCAAGAGCCGAGGCGATGGCGAGCGCCGACGCGGCGACGATCGGCCTGAACCGATGGATGATGTGCACCTGAGATCCTCCTGAGACACGTTCCCGAACGAGCCACTCCGGCGCATGATCAGCGAAACAGTCGCCAGCAAACCGGCGTCGCTTCGCGGATCGCGTTCCCGTGCGGAACCCGTTCAAAACCCTATAGCCCCCCACGGGCTACGTGGAAGCGATTTGTCATTCCAATGTTGTATTAATTTAGGCAGTATACCGGCGCGGGTGTCTTTGGCGGGGGCCTTCGACAGACCGCGTGGGGTGATGATCAGGTTCAGGCGC
>NZ_JBFULQ010000270.1:0-7440 GCF_054049815.1 Mesorhizobium sp. P5_C1
CCGTCTTGGATGTATTGGTTGTCACGCCGGCTGGAGCCGACCTTGGTCATCGCCTGCCAGGCCGCGAGTTCGAAGACTTCGATTCCCGCGCTTTCGAGGATAGCGGTACTGGCGATGACCGCATCGGTGGCCGAGAGGCGGCTGTTGCCGACTGCCAGCCGTATCGGGAGATTGCTCTGCGCTTTGGCCGCGAGGACACGAAGCAGCGCGGTGATGGTGCCAGCGAGCTGAGATTCCGAGATGGTCTCCAGATGGTCGGCATCGACTGCCAGTTCGCAGTGCCGGATGAGGTCTCCCGCCAGATCCTCGAAATTTGGTGCGGGTGCGCTAGATGTCGACATAGATGCCGCCGTCACGAGTCACGACGTCGAATTTTCGCAGTTGCAATCGCGCGTCACAGACATGCTTTCCGGTTGCCAAGTGGAATTCATAGCCATGCCAGGGGCAGACGATGTGCATGTCGTCCGTGTTGAAGCGCTGCCCAGTGAACAGGCCGGCGCCGTCGATGACGTCCTCGACCTGGGGGAGTTTGAGACCTTCACAGGCCGGCCCGCCCTGGTGCGGACAGAGGTTGCGGTACGCGTAAAAGGCATTGCCCTGATGGATGACGCCAATCTCCAGCAAGTCATGCTTGATGACGCGCGTCGTGCCCTCAGGCAGTTCGTCGATGTTGCAAACAAAATGCTCAGCCATGTATTTTTCGACCTCAAATTGATAAGGTACCTTACTATATTCCAGTATCACCGCGCGTCAAGTGTTGGCGCTTCCCCTGAGGCGAAGTTTTTCAGCCCGGGCTGCATGCGCTCTGACGAATTCCAACGATAAGAYGCGCCATCAGGCTGGGTGCGACCGCGCACAGGCGGCGTCGATCGCCCCATCCCCACGTCAAAGCGCAGGGTCATTCCGGAGAGCTCAGATCGACTGGCCCTTTTCGACTGATTTGCGAAAGAAGCGGACAGGATAGTCTTCGAACAGGCCGGCAAGGACGAACGGGTCGTTGCCAATGAGTTCTTCTGCCTCCTGCCTGTTGTCGGTATCGATGATCAACACCTGGCCGAAACGCTCGGACTGGTCGTCGGAAAGGATCGGCCCAGCCAGCCAGAGCTTCTCCATTCTGGTGATCCAGTATGCGTCGTGGGCAGCGCGGTTGGCCGTCCGCAGGTCAATCGTGTTGGGCCGGCTTTTCATGATGGCGATGAACAATGTTATCTCCCTTCCGAGCGACGATTTTGCGATTGGTACTCAACCTTGGATGCCGGCCCGGCAGGGGCTGTGCTCAAGGCCTTGTCAGGAACGAACTGTCGATTTCGCCGACCGTGTTTGCGCCGAGCATCGCCATGTCCCGGTCGATCTCCTGGCCGATCAACTGGATGGCATGGCGCACGCCCCCGCCGCCCAGCACGGCTGCGAACAGGAATGGCCGGCCGATGAAGACGAAGTCCGCACCTGCGGCCAGTGCCTTCAGCACGTCGGTTCCGCGCCGCACACCGCCGTCGAGCATGACACGCATGCCGTTGGCTTGCTGAACGATCTGCGGAAGCACATGCAAGGGCGATATCGCACCGTCCAACTGGCGCCCTCCGTGGTTCGAAACGATGATGCCGTCGACGCCGCATTCACGTGCCCTGGCCGCATCCTGAGCGGCAAGGATGCCCTTGAGAACGAAGGTGCCTTTCCAACGGTCGCGGATAGACTGGACATGGCTCCAGTTCAGCTGATCGCGCGCACCGATCGATCGCACCAGATTGCGTGAGAGAATCGGCGGGCCGCGGAAGGCGTCCATGTTCTCGAAACGCGGAACGCCCGTTGTCATCGTCCGTGCAAAAGTCMCGATCGACCAGCGCGGGTGAAGCAGGCCGTCGAGGGCCAGTCGAAGGCTCGGGCGAAGCGGAATGCTGAAGCCGGTCCGGATGTTGTTTTCCCGGTTGGCCGGCACTGGAAGATCGACGGTCAGCACAAAGGTTTCGTAGCCGGCCGCCGCGACGCGGTCGACCATCGCCTTGATCCGCTCGGGCTCGCCAGGAAGGTAAGATTGAAACCATCTGGCCGAACCCTCGGCGGCAAGCCGCTCGAGAGGCATGATCGATGTTGCGCTGACGATCATCGGAATGTTCTCGTCGGCGGCGGCCCGGGCAAGCACGAGGTCGCCTTCGAACGTCGACAAGCCGCTCAAGCCCATCGGGGCAATGCCGATCGGAAGTCGGTACTCGCGGCCAAACAGCACGGTGGCCGGGCTGCGGGCCGAAACATCCACGAGCACTCTTGGCACCAAGGCGGCCTTGAGAAAGGCGCTGCGGTTGGCGGCAAAGGACTGGCCCGTTTCCGCGGCGCCGGCATAATATTCGTAGATCGGACGCGGTAGCCTGCGGCGGGCTATGGTCTGGAAATCGTCGAGGTTCAGAACGGAAGTCAGCGCCCGTGCGGATCTCGACGATTGCCGTCTTCGTTCGGTGACAATTGTCGCCATTTTCGCGGGGTTGCCGGGAAGGTCGCCTGCCGGGGTCGAGGCAGCCACCCCAGTGGTTCGCAGGTCGAGTTCGTGTTTTGGCGAGTTGCCGGCATTCACGTTACGGGTGCCAAGCAATGCGTTCTGGTCATCGGTCATGATCGCGCCGTCAACTGGTCGACATGACGAGCCCGGCTTGCTCGCGCTCGGTTGCATTCGACTGCCAGCCCGCATTCACATTGTTGCGCAGCTTTCCACGCAGGAAGAAGTCGTGAATTACCTCGGCGGCGAGTGTGCGCATGTCGACGTAGGAGGCCTCGGAAAAGAACGCCGCGTGCGGCGTCAGCGCCAAGCGACCTGCAAGCCATGGCTCCCGGCTCAACCACGCGGCGAGCAGCGGCGAGGCGACATCCGGCGGTTCGCTGGGGAGAACATCCAAGCCGGCAGCGCCGAGATGGCCCGACCGCAGCGCGGCCTCCACGGCATTCAAGTCGACCAGCTTGCCTCTTGCGATGTTGATGAGGATGGCGCCGGGCTTCATCTGCGCCAGCCGCGCCGCATTCATGAGCGAATGCGTCTCTGGCGTCAGCGGGGTATGAAGGCTCACCACATCGGAGGCGGCTAGCAATTCCTCAAGCGAACCCGCCCGCTTGAGGCCTATGCCCAGCTCGTGGCCCTCCGGCAAGAGCGGGTCATAGTAGACGACCTTCATATCGAATGCGCTTGCGCGCCGTGCCACGGCGGTTCCGATGCGGCCAAGGCCGACCGCGCCAAAGGTGGTTCCACGCAGACGGCGAACCACCGGAACGTTCTCGGCGAAATACTCGCCCACAGGGTTCGCCCTCAGCCGAGCTTCATAGCTTCCAAGCCCCCGAGCCAAATGCAGCAACAATGCCAGGGCGTGATCGGCCACTTCCGTTGTGCCGTAGTTCGGCACGTTGCAAACGGGGATGCCGCGCCCGGTGCAAGCGGCGAGATCAATGTTGTCGAAGCCAACGCCGACCCGCACGATAAGCCGGCAGTTGTCCAGCATCGCGACAATGCCTGCGTCTATCCGCACGCGATGCCAGACAAGGAGTGCATCGCAGGATCGCCATACAGCTTCCGGAATCGCCCTGGCATCGTTCTCGTCGTGAACGTCGTATTCGAAGCTGTCTCCGGTCACCGACCGCTCGATGTCGAGGACCTTCACGTATGTATCGGGAACCAGTATCCTGAGTTTTGCCATGGCCGACGGGTTCCGCCTGTAAAACAGTCTGTTAGGCGCCAAGCGCGCTTTATGAGGCGCCGCCGGCGGCGTAACCGGCGCCGATATGCACGTCGAGAACCACGACCTTGCCGGCTTGAACCGCAGCGACGGCTTTGCGCATTTCGCTATCCAGTGTTTCCGCCTCGCGGATCGGCCCGACCCCCTCCGCGCCCTGGGCACGCGCCATCATTGCAATATCGGGAGCGGGGTCATCGATGCGCTGCCCAATCCATTTGTTTTCCACCGGCCGGTCTCTTCGACGTGCGACCCGTTCCTGGTGCAGTTCATCATTGAAGTACGAGCGGTTGTTGGCCACCACAACGAGCAGCGGGATGCCGTAGTGCACCGCCGTCCACAATGCTGTGATGCCCATCAAGGTGTCGCCATCGCCCAGGACGGCGACCGGCAAGCGGTCGGTTCCCATCAACGCCAGGGCCGAGCCGACGGCCATGCCCGGGCCGGAGCCAACACCACCGCCGCCGGAATGGCCGAGCTGATCCAGCGGATGGTCGAAATCGGTGAGTGCGCCGTCCCAGCCGAGCGGGATGCGCAGGAGCGATATCGGCGTTTCCCGTGCTGCACTGGCCATTGCGAAGGCGATGTCGGCAAGGCCAAGTTCCTCGGCCTTGCCGGGTTTTGCCGGCTGGCGGTTGAGCGCTTGATACGTCTGCTTGGTGGTGGGAAGGAGCGGCAACAAGCTCGAAGCGAATGCTTCGGGTGTTGTCGCCAGGTGAATGTCGACGGGTGGCAGTGCCTGGTGGTCAAAGCTCCATCCGTTGTGCAACTGATGATCGACTGAAACCTGAATGATCTGCGCCCGGCAGGTCTTGCCCGGGAAATGCGTGGCGAGTACGCCCGCCAGATCGACCCAATCAAGCGACAGGATGACATCGGCCTCCTTCAGCCTTGTTGCAGCCGCCTTGGTAACCGACATGCCAGGAGCACCGGCATGAAGGGGATGCGCGGTCGGGAATGCGGCGCCGACCTTGAGGTCGGTAATCACCATGGCGCCAAGCCGCTCGGCCAGCGTGACGCGCTCCGCCCAGGCCTGCATGTCACGCGAAACGCGCCCCATAAGGATGACCGGGTGTTTGGCGCCAGCCAGGGCCGCAGCAGCAGCTTTCAGCATAGCCTCATTTGGCGCGGACGCCGCAACCGGCTGATAGCGATCGAGCGATGGCAAGGGAGAACCTGCTATAATGGCCTCCTCCTGAATCTCTGAATCCAGGTTGATATAGATCGGACCCTGAGGCGCCGTCATCCCTAGCTGCATGCCACGCAAGATCGCCTCTTCGGCGGCCGCCAGGGAGGCAGGCTGGTCGTCCCATTTGACGTAGCCGCGGATCATCGATCCCTGGTCACGTGCGCAGTGGATCCAGTCGATGAACGGCCTCCGCTTGGCCGCATCGACCGGACCGGTTCCACCAAGAATGAGCATCGGCACGCGGTCGCACCAGGCGTTGAAGATGGCCATCGTTGCATGCATCAGTCCGACATTGGCATGGAGAGCGACCGCCAGCGGCTTTCCGGTAACCTTGGCATAACCATGCGCGATCGCCACGGCATGCTCCTCATGGAGGCAGACCAGCATCTGTGGATTGGCATTGCCGCCGAAATTCACGATGCTGTCGTGCAGCCCGCGGAAGCTCGAGCCCGGGTTGAGACATAAATATTTCAGATCGAAGGCAGCCAGCAGACTGGCGACCCGATCGCTACCCCACAGCTCATTCCCCGCCTGGAACGACGCCGGAACCTCTGGCCGGTTCGGCCGCGTACGCGATGAATGTTCGTTTACGGCGCTGTCTGTCATGGCAAACCAACTCGAATATCGTGGCCGCGGCCAACTCGATTTACGTTCAATATGTAGATGAATAGTGAAGCTATTTCCCTGCATGTCAAGCCTCTCCGAGAACAAAGCGCGCATCGACCAATCGCCTATCCGAGGCGGACAGCGTTCATAGCCCCGGCCAGATACCGTCCCATCAGCCCAAGCCTTGAAGATCTGAAGCGGCCATCAGGCGGTTTCACACGAAACTGCACGGCGAGCCGACGCCTCGAGGAATCCGGGCTGCGGGTTGCCCAAAATTATGTGCCATTCGAGGCCTTGAATACACTTTGTATCTATGTAATGTTAGTTTCTGATGTAGCTAAATTAGGCCATAGAGCCTCGACGACCATCGGTTGATCGCAAGGGCTGCATCCGCGAGGCGAGCGTGCTCACGGCGCGGTCGCTCTGTTGGGAACGGATGACTGTTATCTGCGCTGAAAGTCTTGGCCACCGATGCCTCGACGGCGCCCATCAATGGAGGTTGATATGCTCAATATGAGGGTTCTGCCGCTCTTCGCCGTCGGCGCGATGTTATTTGCGTCAAATCCGGCGGCAGCGCAGCAACTTGAGAAGGTTAAGGTCGCGACGACGTTCCTTGGGCTTTGGGATACGTCTCAGCCAACGCTTTGCAAGCAGCGCGGCGAGTTCGAGAAGGCGGGCCTCGATGTTGAGGTCATTTCCACACGAGGGGGGTCGGAGAACGTGCAGGCCGTAGTGGCCGGCGGTATGGATATCGGCTACTCGCCCGGCATCAACGCCGTTCTGGCCGCGTCCATGCAGGGTGCGAAAATCAAGATCATCAGTGCGGAGTTCATGGGCCAGAACGACACGTTCTTCTATGTTCCTGCGGCAAGCCCCATCAAAGGCATCGACGACCTGACAGGAAAGACGGTCGCCTTCTCGCGTCCGGGTGGCGCCACCGAGGCGGCTCTGCTCGCTCTCAAAACCGAGAAGGGTATCGACTTCAAGCCGACAGCGACCGGCGGCATGGATGCCACTTTCACAATGATAATGACTGGTCAGATCGACGTGGGTTATTCAGTGCCTCCGTCCGTGCTCGGTTCGGTCGAGAAGGGCGAGGTGCGCGTGCTCTTCTCCGGCGACGACATCAAATCCCAGGCCGATTTGACCGGCCGTGTCATTATCGCGAATTCGGACTTTATCTCTGGCCACCGGGATGTTGCCGAAAAGTTCCTCAAGGTCCTGGATGGCTGCATCGACTGGGCCTACGCGAACCCTGAGGCGTCTGCGAAGTTCTACGGCGAACTCAACAAGGTAGATGCGAACATCGCTGCGAAGGGCCTCGCCTTCTACAAACGGCCTGCCCTGGCCTTCGGACCGATTGCCCATCTGGATCGGGTTATTGATCAGGCTGTCGCAGGAAAGTCGATCAGCAGGCGTCTAACAGACGATGAGCAGAAACAACTAATCGACATTGTTTATTCGACTCCGAAGTAGGCCATCGAAAGATGGTTTTATGAATAGTCGTCTTAAATACGGATGATAATTTTAGAAATGGATGGATCGTTGAAAGGCGATCCATCCACATGTTCTTTGATTGATGAAATCATCGCCTGAATATTTAAGTATCGCATGTTGACAACGCCTTTATCCTCTCCAATGATAATGTACCTTATGTTTGGTAGGCGACTGAGACGCGTTGTCGAGCCGAAGCCATAAGAGCGAGCCGCAATTGGGCCGCGCTCTGAAGATCGAAGACCGGAGGGATGAGAGTGTTCCCAGCCAGGGCCAAGAGCCGCCAGCCACAAACAGGGATTTGACACCCATGAACGTGCCTCAAACGCTCGTCACTCCAACTGCCGCAGCCGACGCTCTCATTCCGGCACTCGCCCTGCGGAACGTCGGAAAATCCTACGGTGAAGGTGCTGCTGAAACCTGGGCTGTACGGGATTTCTC
>NZ_JBFULQ010000271.1:0-7437 GCF_054049815.1 Mesorhizobium sp. P5_C1
GCCGAGCGAGAACCAGGCGCGCGCCGCATCGTTGATGCAGCCATTGGCGGAGGCCAGCGCGGCAAGCAGCGTCGCGATGAACAACAGGTTCTCAAGCAACGGGCTGCCGGTCAGCTTGCCGGCGTCCCACAGCGGGTAATAGGTGATGCCCAGATATTCCCACGGCATCATCGAGGCGCAGACATACCAGGTCATGGCGGCGGCGATCAAAAGCGTGATCATGCCGGCCATCGTGCCGTAGGGCAGCGAGCGCGCAGGCGAGCGCACTTCCTCGGCCGCCTGCGTCGTGCCCTCGATGCCGAGATAGTACCAGATGCCGAACTGGAAGGCGGCGATGACGCCGATCCAGCCATAGGGCAGGGCGTTGTCGGGTGTGACCAGTTCGTTGAGCTTCAGCACGGCGCCCTGCGTCCACGGGCTGACCGAGAAAAACAGGATGACGATCGAGATGTAGGCGATTGCGGTGATGACGAAGTTGACGTTGAGCGTCATCAGCACGCCGCGATAGTTCAGCCAAGCCAGCACCACGATGGTGGCGGCGATGAAGGAATTGTGGGTGAGCCCTTCGACCCCCGCCTTGGCGACGATGGTGTCGCCGAGCAGGATCGCGTCGGACACTTCGAGCATGGTGTAGGCAAAGACCAGGAACAGGGCGACATTGAAGGCCATCAGCGGCCCGACAATGTGCTTTGCCTGCGCATACTGGCCGCCGGCGGCGGCGACGGTCGATGTCACTTCGGAATCGATCATCGCGACCGAGGTGTAGAGCAGTCCGACGAGCCAGCAGACGATCAGCGCGGCGAGTGCGCCGCCCTTGTCGGCGGCGAAATTCCAGCCGGTGAATTCGCCGACCAGCACGATGCCGACTCCGAGCGCCCAGACATGGGCCGGGCCGAGCACGCGCAGCAGTGAGACCCTGTCCCCGTGGATTACCGGTTCAAGTGTGATCGTCATTGTTCAATCCCCACTCAAATCCGGTGTTTTTCGGAAACGGCTTCCAATTCGCCTTCGCGCGACGAGGTCAGCACCTCTTCTGAGAAGGTCGTGTCGACCTTGAACCAGTCGTAGAGCATCCACAGGGCAAGCACGATCGAGATGCCCCAGCATGCGTAGGAGAGTGCCATCCACATGATCGTGTCCCCCGATTGTGCGTGGAAAGTTTTTACTTGTCGTCGAACTTTTCGTTGATGACTTCGCGATATTCGCGGTCGGAGGCGCGGAACAGGAAGACGAAATAACCGATAAGCACCGCGGCCATGATGATCAGCGTCGGCCAGTCGATGACATAGTGGAAGCGGTTCCGGATGATGTCGTGCGCGGTCTCGGGCGTGTAGCCGAGCTTTTCCCAGATCGAGGCCATGGTCGCGTTCTGGCCGAGCGCCTCCCAGGTCTTGGTATCGAGTGCGTCGATCGATTTCGCCGCACCCGCCAGCCCGAGTTTCAGCGGCAGCCACAGGGCGACGAAGATGGCGACGACAACGACGACGATATCGAAAATCTGTCCGGCCTTGCTCTGCTCCGGCGGTTTGTAGCGCGACATATCTTGTACCCCTTCAGGACTTGCGGTTGCGGAACGCGTCGGCGTTCTTGATGTCGAGCCCGTAGATGAAGTCCTTGTCTTCCTTGTAGTGCTTGACCATCGCCAGGATGGCGGCCGTGTTGAAGATCAGCACGGCGGCCGCCGCGATCGCGACGACGACCTTGATGCCGCTATCGGGGATGTATGGCCACGTCATGAGGAGGACGAAGAGGATCGTCGCCCACAGGCAGACGATCAGGAGCACGGATCCGCGCACGTCGGAACGGTACAGCGCTTCAATGCGCTGCTGCATGTCTGACATCGGTTTTCCCCTTTTTCCGACGCACGGTTCCGAATCCACCGCGCGTCGCCCTCTTTCAAGAGAGTGAAATTTTTTTCATAAATTCCGTCCGATTTCCGCAATTGTCAAGCCGATTTTACGTTGGGTTAACCGTTTGCTTCGTGCGACGGATTTTGCCTGACAATGAAATTAATTGCTTATGGGTATTGCGGCGCTCGAATGTTTGCGGTCAATATTCGGCCAAAGCCCCCGCCACTGTGCAGGGGGCAGGGAACAGCAAACGATTTTTCGAAACGGAGGACGAGMGGATGACGGCATCCTGGAGATTTTCGACCCTGGCGGATCGCCATCGCGCCCTTGGTTCGAAGCTCGAAGACTGGAGCGGCATGGGGACTGCCTGGACCTACGACAAGGACGCCGACGAAGAGTACGTCGCCATCCGCACCAAGGCCGGGCTGATGGATGTTTCGGGCCTCAAGAAGGTCCACATCACCGGGCCACACGCCTCGCACCTGATCGATTTGGCCACCACGCGTGACGTCGAGAAGATCTATCCCGGCAAGTCGGCCTATGCCTGCATGCTGAACGAGGCGGGAAAGTTCACCGACGACTGCATCCTCTACCGCACCGGACCGAATTCCTGGATGGTCGTGCATGGCTCCGGCACCGGCCATGAGGAGTTGCAGCGCGCTTCCGTCGGGCGCGACGTCTCCTTGCGCTTCGATGACAATCTGCATGACCTGTCGCTGCAGGGACCGACCGCCGTCGATTATCTGGCCAAGCATGTGCCTGCTATTCGCGATCTCAACTATTTCCATCACATGCAGACGCAGCTGTTCGGCTTTCCGGTGATGATTTCACGCACCGGCTACACCGGCGAGCGCGGCTACGAGATCTTCTGCCGTGGCCAGGATGCCGGCACGATCTGGGACAGGATTCTCGACGAGGGCAAGAGCGCCGGCATCATTCCGTGCCGCTTCACCACGCTCGATATGCTGCGCGTCGAGAGCTACCTCTTGTTCTATCCCTACGACAATTCGCAGAAATACCCGTTCGACAATGAAGGTCCCGGCGACACGCTGTGGGAGCTCGGCCTCGACTTCACCGTCAGCCCCGGCAAGACTGGCTTCCGTGGCGCCGAGGAGCATTACCGCCTCAAGGGCAAGGAACGCTTCAAGATTTATGGCGTTCTGCTCGACGGCAAGGAGCCGGCCGACGAGGGCGCGCCGGTCTATCGCGACGGCAAGAAGGTCGGCGTGGTGACCTGCGCGATGTATTCGCCGCTGGTGAAGAAGTCGATGGGCATCGCCCGGCTCGACGTCGACTGCGCGGTCAAGGACACCAAGCTCGAGATTCGCAACAAAAGCGGTTCGATCAAGGCGACGGCGCAGCCGCTCCCCTTCGACGATCCCAAGAAGACCAAGCGCACGGCCAAAGGTTGAGGCATAGTCAACAGCGAGGGGTTCGAGGCACGAAGACTTAAATGGCAGCCAAAAGCATCATCAGCCGGCCCGTTTACGGAACGCTGTCTCCACAGCCCGGCAAGCACCATCTTTTCGTGGCGGATGCGGAGGGCGCGCTGGCGATAGCGGAGATGGCCGAGCGGACCCCGCCAGGGTTTTTCGACGGCGCCGAAATCGTCTTCATCCCTGGCCCTGACGGCAAGCACGCCGCAGCGCTCGAAGCGCTGAAGCCGGCGCAGTTTCATGAGGCGCCGTCCTTTGCCAGCCTGCTGCCGCGGCTCAGGCAGACGCTGGCCAATGCGCATATGGGCCTGCGCCTCTATCTCTCCGGCACCGAAGGCCTGATCGGCCAGGCGATGCAGGCCGCCCTTGAAGCCGGCATCGATCACACCTCGATCCAGACCGAGCATCGCGGCTCGCTGGCACGGCGCATGCAGTGCGTGCATTGCAAGGGTATCACCGAGAACGTGACGACGCAGCCGGCGACCTGCGCGCATTGCGGCCTGCTGCTTCTGGTGCGCGACCATTATTCCAGGCGCATCGCGGCGTTCCAGGGTGTCTGCATCAACGCTGAGGATCGCAGCGAGATTCCTCCGATGGAGGAGATTTTTCGATGAGCACCGGAACGACAAAACTCGATGTCGTGGTCAGCGATGTGGTGCCGGTCAATGAGCTGGTCACCCGCTTCCATTTCCGCCGCCGCGACGGCCAGCTCTTGCCGACCTTTTCCGGGGGCGCCCATGTCGTGGTCGAGATGCGCGACGGCGAGCGCACCCGGCTCAATCCCTATTCGCTGATGGGCTCGCCGCTCGACACGCGCGAATACACGATCAGCGTGCGCCGCGACGATGTCGGCCGCGGCGGCTCGCTGTTCATGCACAGGAATGTCCGGCCTGGCCATGAAATGGTGGTCAGCTATCCGGTCAATTTGTTCTCGCTCGACCTGCGCGCCAGAAAGCACCTGATGCTGGCGGGCGGCATCGGCATCACGCCGTTCATGGCGCAGACCGCGCAGCTGGCGGCGGAAGGCGGCAATTTCGAACTGCACTACACCTGCCGCACCGCTTCGCTCGGCACCTATGCCGATGTGCTGCGCGAGCGCTACGACCGACGGGTCAGGCTCTATCATGACGACCTTGACGAGCGCATCGAGCTCGACCGGCTGTTGTCGTCGCAACCGCTCGGCACGCATCTCTATGTCTGCGGTCCGGCCGGCATGATCAACTGGGTGCGTGAGCGCGCAGCCACCCTGGGCTGGCCGTCCGAAACCGTGCATTTCGAGCATTTCGCGGCGCCCCAGCCCGGCCTGCCGTTCGACGTGACGCTTGCCGTAACTGGCAAGACGATCAGGGTCGACGAACAGCAGAGCCTGCTCGAAGCGATCGAGGCGGCCGGCGTCGATCCGCCCTATCTCTGCCGTGGCGGCGTCTGCGGCCAGTGCGAAACCAATGTCATCTCGTATGACGGCAAGTTCATCCACAACGACCACTGGCTGAGTGAGGAAGACCACCGCTCGGGCTGCAAGATCATGCCGTGCGTGTCGCGCTTCGAGGGCCGGTCGCTGGTGTTGGAAAGATAGGAGGCGAGCTTGGGAATCACTTTTCGCAAGGAAACGTTCCGCGACGATTTCACCTTCAAGAACAGCCCGGAGCACATTCGGCGGTTCCCGTTCCCGTTCCACGAAGACGCCTACATGTATGCGGTCAACATCGAGCCGCATGTCGTCGGACCCAAGGGCAGCGTGCTGGAAAACCTGATCGACGTCGACGAGCACTATGTCGCCGAGATGCAGGACCGCGCGCTGGTGCTGGCCGAGGATCCGCTGCGCTGCCAGTCGCTGCCACACATGACGCTGGCCGGCTGGGACCTGCTGGAGCTCCTGATGGAGCAGCAGGCGCTGGGTTATCCCGAGCATTTCACGCTGACCCGCGACGGCGATCGCTGGCGCTGGATCAACCGGCCGCTCGGCATCGACGACACCTTCACTTTCGGCGACACCTCGACGCTGCCCTACGGGCCGATGGAGTACATCACCCGGCAGAGCCAAGGCGATTTCTGCATCCTCGACCAGCGCGACGGCAATCTGTGGATGGATGCCGGCATGGTCACCACCCAGGCCGACTGGTCGCTCGATTTCGACATCGGCATGAACTTCTTCGAGTGGCACGCGCCGGTGCCGCTGGCGCATGAAAAGGGGATTTTCACCCGGGCGCTGAAATTCCTCACCAACATCCAGCAAGGCAAGCCGGCGCGGCGCCTAAACTGGACGATGACCATCAATCCGCGCCTCGATACCAGCCCGGAAAATTATCACAAATGGGGTCCGGACCGGACCACGGTGACGCCGGAGAATGTCGGCGACAAGGTGCACCTGCGCGTCGAGCTGCAGAGTTTCTGGCGGCTGCCGCGCTCGAACGGCATCGTCTTTCCGATTCGCTGCTATCTGATCAAGATGGACGAACTGGTGACGCAGCCGAAATGGGCACGCCGCCTGCACCGCGTCATCCGAGACCTTCCGGACGAACTCGCCAACTACAAGGGCCTGACGCGCTATCGCCCGACGCTGGTCGAGTGGCTGTCGAAGCTCGACGACGGCAGCCCGACATCGCCAGGCTTCGGGCCGGACTAACCCGCGCTGTTCTGCGGATAGCAAATGATCGAGAGGTAGCGCATCGGCAGCTGCGTTAGCTGTTCGGGCCCGTGCGGCGCGTCCGCGTCGAAGAACAGGCTGTCGCCGGGCTTCATCGGATAGAGGTTGCTGCCGTGCCGGTAGACGACCTCGCCTTCGAGCATATAGAGAAACTCCATGCCCTCATGCTGGAAGGTCGGGAAGACGTCCGAATCCTCGGTCAGCGTGATCAAATAGGGTTCGACGACGACGCCGCTGGTGTTGGAGCCGATATGGCCGAGCAGATTGTACTGGTGACCGGCGCGCGTGCCACGACGTTCGACGTCGAGCCCTTCGCCGGCCTTGACGAAGACGGCGCTGCGCTCCTCCTCGAAGCGGCGGAAGAAGGCGGTGACCGGAACGCCGAGCGCCCGCGACAGCGCCTGCAAGGTGGTCAGCGACGGCGAGGTGATGCCGTTCTCGATCTTGGACAGCATGCCCAGCGAAATGTCGGTGGCGACCGCCAGATCGGCGACGGTGATGCCGAGCTTCTTGCGGAACGCCCGTACCTCGCGGCCGATCGCGACCTCCAGCACTTTTTCGCGGGTGTCGCGAATGGCGTGCGGGTTCTGCGTCAGCGGCGCCCGGATGGTCTTGCCGTCCGACGAAACCTTGGGCAGCGGCTTGGCCTTTGCGCCGGCAGGGCCGGCACCAGGGTTGGGATCGGAAATCTTGTTGGCCATGTCGCCCTCGGACTCTGCGGATTTATTTCACTCTAGGTGAACATGTCAGGTGCCGATACATGAGCGCAACCGCGACGGCAAGTCGCCTGAAGGCGCATGCACCCATCCGGTGTTTGGTCGCGCGAGGTTTTGCGCGAAATCCTCACAGCCGAAACGCTGTTTCGACACAGGAACTGTTGACAGCACGAACGGGCCAATTACTGTCCTGTGAGTGAAATTTGTTTCGTAAGAGCAATTCCAGGAAAAGTGTGAAACGGTTTTCCGTCCGGGATTGCGTCAAACAAAAAGTCGAAATCAGATCGGGAGGCCTGCAATGAAAAGTCGCGTTGCCGTTATCGGAGCCGGGCCGTCCGGCCTGGCACAGCTCAGGGCCTTCAAGTCGGCCGCCGACAAGGGCGCCGACATTCCCGAGATCGTCTGCTTCGAAAAGCAGTCCGACTGGGGCGGCCTGTGGAACTACACCTGGCRCACCGGCCTCGACGAGCATGGCGATCCCGTGCACGGCTCGATGTACCGCTACCTCTGGTCGAACGGACCGAAGGAATGCCTGGAATTCGCCGACTACACGTTCGAGGAGCATTTCGGCCGGCCGATCGGCTCCTATCCTCCGCGCGCCGTGCTGTGGGATTACATCAAGGGCCGCGTCGAGAAATCCGGCGTGCGCAAATGGGTGCGCTTCAACAGCCCGGTGCGCATGGTGACCTTCTCCGAGACGACGAAGAAATTCACCGTCACTGCGCATGACCGCACCAACGACATCACCTATTCGGAAGAGTTCGACAATGTCGTCGTCGCCTCCGGGC
>NZ_JBFULQ010000272.1:0-7404 GCF_054049815.1 Mesorhizobium sp. P5_C1
CTACAATCCGTTCGATTTCTTCGTCGAGCCGTCGGCCGAGGCGTTTCCGTTCGAGTATCCGGAAGAGATCCGCGACGATCTCGCCATTTACCGCACCCCGGAGCCGGCCGGTCCGCTGCTTTCGGCTTTGCTCGGGACCATCGACCGCAGCGCAAAGAACACCGTCAATTTCCTCGTCGATCTCAATGCCCGGCTGCAGCGCGAAATCGCCTATATCGTGCGCATGGAGACCGGTGTGTTCTCGCCGGAAGAGACGCTGGCCGCGAAAAAAGGCTCGTGCCGCGATTCAAGCTGGCTGCTGGTGCAGATCTTGCGCAATCTCGGCATCGCCGCGCGCTTTGTCTCCGGCTATCTGATCCAGCTCAAGCCGGATCTCGTCGCGCTGGATGGACCGCCTGGAACCGCCGTAGACTTCACCGATCTGCATGCCTGGTGCGAGGTCTATCTTCCCGGCGCCGGCTGGATCGGCTTCGATCCGACCTCCGGCCTGCTCACCGGCGAGAGCCATGTGCCGCTCGCCGCCACGCCGCATTTCCGCAACGCAGCGCCGATTTCCGGCATGGCGAGCTTTGCCAATGTCGACTTCGGCTTCGAGATGCGGGTCGACCGCATCGCCGAACATCCGCGCATCACCAAGCCGTTCTCGGATGAAAGCTGGCAGGCGCTCGATGCACTCGGCAACAAGGTCGATGCAGCACTTGCGGAAGGTGACGTGCGGCTGACGATGGGCGGCGAGCCGACCTTCGTCTCGATCGACGATTTCGAATCCGCGGAGTGGAACACCGCTGCCGTCGGACCGACCAAGCGCGAGAAGGCCGATGCGCTGATCCGACGGTTGCGCGAGCGCTTCGCGCCGGGCGGCTTTCTCCACTACGGCCAAGGCAAATGGTATCCGGGCGAGAGCCTGCCGCGCTGGACCTTCTCGCTCTACTGGCGCGCCGATGGTGAACCGGTTTGGAGCGACCCGTCGCTGATCGCGCGCGAAAAGAGTGAGGCCGATGTCGGGCCGAAACAGGCCGAAGACCTGCTGACGGCGATTGCCGGGGAACTCGGCATCGAAAAATCCATGGTCAGCGAAGCCTATGAGGATCCGGCCGAGTGGCTGCTCAAGGAAGGCAAGCTGCCGGACAATGTCGATCCCTCCAACTCCAAGCTGGAGGATCCGGAAGAGCGCAGCCGCATGGCGAAAGTCTTCGAACGCGGGCTGACCAAGCCGTCCGGCTATGTACTGCCGGTGCAGCGCTGGAACAGCCAGGCGTCGGGACCGCGCTGGCGTTCGGAAAAGTGGAAGACGCGGCGCGGCCGGCTGTTCCTGGTGCCGGGCGATTCTCCGGTCGGCTATCGCTTGCCGCTCGGCACGCTTCCCTATGTGCCGCCGGCGCAGTTCCCCTACATCGTGCCGGTCGATCCCTCGCTGCCGCGCGGCCCATTGCAGGCGCGCGAGGCGATCCTGCCCGTAGCGGCTCCGGCCGAACTCGAAGGCGCCGATGAAATGGCGCGCCGCCAGCAGGCGGTGTCGTTCACCGCGGCAAGCGGTCAACAGGACCGGGTCGAGCAGGAAATCACCGAGATCGGCGGCGCGGTGCGCACCGCACTTTCGGTAGAGCCGCGCGACGGCCGGCTCTGCGTGTTCATGCCGCCGGTCGAGGCGCTCGAAGACTATCTTGAACTGGTGGCGGCTGCCGAGAATGCAGCGCGGACCATCGGTCTGCCGGTGCATATCGAAGGCTATGGCCCGCCGCACGATCCGCGCCTCAACGTCATCCGCGTCGCACCCGATCCCGGCGTCATCGAAGTCAACATCCATCCTGCCGCCAACTGGCAGGATTGCGTGGCGACGACGACAGCGATCTACGAGGAGGCGCGGCAGACCCGGCTTGGCGCCGACAAGTTCATGATCGACGGACGCCACACTGGCACCGGCGGCGGCAATCATGTCGTGGTCGGCGGCGCGACACCCAATGACAGTCCGTTCCTGCGCCGGCCCGATTTGTTGAAGAGCCTGGTGCTGCAGTGGCAGCGGCATCCGTCGCTGTCCTACCTGTTCTCCGGCCTGTTCATCGGCCCGACCAGCCAGGCGCCGCGCTTCGACGAGGCGCGTCATGACTCGCTCTACGAGCTCGAGATCGCGATGGCGCAGGTGCCGCATCCCGACCAGGGCGCGGCACCCTTGCCGTGGCTGGTCGACCGGCTGTTCCGCAACCTGTTGACCGATGTCACGGGCAATACGCATCGCTCGGAAATCTGCATCGACAAGCTGTTTTCGCCGGACGGGCCGACCGGCCGGCTCGGCCTGGTCGAGTTCCGCGGCTTCGAGATGCCGCCCAATGCGCGCATGAGTCTGGCGCAGCAGCTCTTGGTCCGTGCCATTATTGCCCGCGCGTGGAAAAACCCGCTCGACGGCCGCTTCGTGCGCTGGGGCACCTCGTTGCATGATCGTTTCATGCTGYCGCACCATGTCTGGGCGGATTTTCTCGACGTGCTCGACGATCTCAAGCTCAGCGGCTTCGAGTTTCGTCCGGAATGGTTCGATGCCCAGCTCGAATTCCGCTTCCCGTTCTGCGGCGAGGTCCAGCATGCCGGCATCAAGCTGGAGCTGCGGCAGGCGCTCGAGCCTTGGCACGTAATGGGCGAGCAAGGGGCGATCGGCGGCACCGTGCGCTTCGTCGATTCCTCGGTCGAACGGCTGCAGGTCAAGACCGAGGGGCTGAACCCCGAGCGTCATGCGGTGGTCTGCAACGGCCGCATCGTGCCGATGAAGGTCACCGACAACCGCGAGGTGGCGGTGGCGGGCGTCCGCTTCAAGGCGTGGCAGCCGGCTTCGGGACTGCATCCGGCGCTGCCGGTCAACACGCCGCTGGTGTTCGACATCTATGACCGCTGGTCGGGCCGCGCGGTCGGCGGCTGCGTCTACCATGTCGCGCATCCCGGTGGGCGCAACTACGACACCTTCCCGGTCAACGGCAACGAGGCGGAGGCACGGCGGCTCGCCCGCTTCGAACCGCGCGGCCATACGCCGTCCTTCTATGTGCTGCGTGAGGAACAACCGGCGGAAGATTTCCCGATGACGCTTGACCTTCGGCGGCCGGCAAGACTCTGATCAACGATGGCAAAGGGGAATCACAAAAGGGTACGCGGCAAGCCGCAGATCCACAGCCTGCTGGAGCACTACCAGCCGATCGACGGCGTCGTCGACGAGATGGTCGATGCGTCAGGCACTCCCCGTCCGGTCTGGAAGCACTTCATCGAGGCGCTCGACGAACTTGGGGCTGAAAAGCTTGGCCAGCGCTTCGCGCGCGCCGACCAGTATCTGCGCGACGCCGGCGTCTATTACCGCGTCTATGACAAGGCCGGCGCCAATGAGCGCGAATGGCCGCTGGCGCATATTCCCCTGCTTATCGAGGACAGCGAGTGGGCCGCGATCAGCGCCGGCCTGGTGCAGCGCGCCGAACTGTTCGAAGAGACGATTGCGGACATCTACGGGCCGAACCGGCTGGTCGAAAAGGGCATCCTGCCGGCGGGGCTGATCGCCGCCAGCCCGGAATATTTGCGGCCAGTGGTCGGCACCAGGCCGGCTGGCGGGCATTTCCTGCATTTCTGCGCGTTCGAACTCGGCCGCGGGCCCGACGGCCAATGGTGGGTGCTGGGCGACCGCACCCAGGCGCCATCCGGCGCCGGCTTTGCGCTGGAGAACCGCGTCGCCACCACACGCGCGCTGTCCGATATCTACGGCGAGATGCATGTGCACCGCCTTGCCGGCTTCTTCCGCCGTTTTCGCGATGCGTTGATCGGCATGGCCAAGGAAACCGACGGCCGTGTCGCCATCCTGACGCCGGGGCCGCTCAACGAAACCTATTACGAACACGCCTATATCGCCCGCTATCTCGGTATCATGCTGCTCGAAGGCGAGGATCTGACCGTCTCCGGCGGCAGGCTGATGGTGCGCACGGTCTCCGGCCTGATGCCGATCAGCGTGCTGTGGCGGCGGCTCGACGCTGCCTTCGCCGATCCGCTCGAACTGCGCCCGGATTCGCAGATCGGCACGCCAGGCCTTGTCGAGGCGATCCGCCAGGGCGCGGTTGCGACCGTCAACGCGCTTGGCTCCGGCCTGATGGAAACACGCGCGCTGCTCGCCTTCCTGCCCAAGATCTCGCGCGCCTTGCGGGGCGAGGAATTGCTGCTGCCGAGCGTCGCGACGTGGTGGTGCGGGCAGGCGACGGAACGCGCGCATGTGCTGGCCAATATCGACCGCATGGTGATCGGTCCGGCGCTATCGACACGGCTTGCCTTCGAGGATGACAACCAGACGAAGCTCGGCTCGGCGCTTTCCGCCGGGGAGCGGGCTGAGCTGGTGGCGCGCATCGAAGGTGAAGGCGGCGCCTTCGTCGGCCAGGAAGCGGTGACGCTTTCAACGACACCGGTCTTTGTCGGCGGCTGGCTGGAGCCACGGCCGGCGAGCCTGCGCGTCTATCTGGCGCGCACGCCCGAGGGCTGGACGGTGATGCCGGGCGGTTTTGCCCGCGTCGGCCTGTCGCTCGATCCGACGGCGATCGCCATGCAGCGTGGCGGCCAGGCTGCGGACGTCTGGGTGGTCAGCGACAGACCGGTGGAGCGCGAGACGCTGCTGCCGCAAGAAGGCGACAGCTTCATCCGCACCAGGCCGGGCAGCCTGCCCAGCCGGGCGGCGGAAAACCTGACCTGGCTCGGCCGCTACATCGAACGCTCGGAAGACACGGTGCGCATCCTGCGCGCCTATCATGTGCGGCTCGCCGAGACCTCCGATCCGGACATGCCGCTGCTTGCCGACATCAGGGATTATCTCGAACCTTTCGGCATCGACGTCGAGACGGCGATCCCGTCGGGACTGATCGGCACGCTGGATAGCGCCGTCTACAGCGCCGGGCAGATCCGCGACCGGTTCTCACCCGATGGCTGGCTGGCGCTCAAGGATCTGTCGAAGACCATCCATCAGTTCGCAACCACGGTGGCGCCCGGCGACGACGCGACACGGGCCATGACGGTCATCCTGCGCAAGCTCGCCGGCTTCTCCGGCCTGCTGCATGAGAACATGTACCGCTTCGCCGGTTGGCGTTTCCTCGAGATCGGCCGGCGGCTGGAGCGCGGCATCCAGATCGCCCGCACGCTGTCCCGGCTGACCGGCGCCAAGGCGCCGGACGGCGCGCTCGACATGATGCTGGAGATCGGCGACAGCGTGATGACCCACCGCCGGCAATATCCGGTGCAGGCCGGCCGGCGCACGGTGGTCGATCTCCTGGCGCTCGACCCGCTCAATCCGCGCTCCATCCTGTTCCAGCTCGAAAGGCTGAAGGCAGAGATCGGCCTGTTGCCGTCGCTCGGCGGCGAGGGGCACATGTCGCCGGCGGCCAAGGAGATCCTGCAACTCAACACCCAGATTGCCATCAAGGAGCCTTCGGACATGACGGCCAAGGCGCTGGACGATCTCGCCTATGAAATCGGCGGCCTCTACAACAGCCTCGCCAAAGCCTATTTCGGCTAGGCAGGTTCCGCAAAAGGGTCACATGGTTTTGCGACAAGACCCTGCGCCAAGACAAGAAAAGTAGCGCATGCTTTACGACATCCGGCTCCATCTCCATTACGACTATGCCGCGGCGGCGGGCGGCGGCCGCCACCAGATCCGCGTGCTGCCATCGACGATTTCCGGGGTGCAGCGCGTCATCGCCGCGTCATTGTCTTTTGCGCCGGCGCCCAACGAGCGTTCGGATTTTTTGGACTTCTTCGGCAACAACGTCACCTCGATCGCCTTTCGCGACGCGCATGATGCGCTCGACATAAGGATGAGCGCACGCGTATCGGTGTCGCGGCCCGAGCCCGGGCTCGACGTGTCGCCCGATATCGGCCGGCTCAGGCAGGAACTCGCCGCGGTGCGGTCGCTGGCGTCTGATGCACCGCATCATTTCCTGACGGGCAGCACCCATGCCGGCATCGATGGTGCGATCACCCTCTATGCGCAAGGCAGCGTCGGCGGCTCCGCCGCCGGCACGGCGATGGACCTGTGCAATCGCATCCATCGCGATTTCACCTATGACGGCGAGGCGACGACGGTGCGGACCCGGGCCAGCGACGCCTTCAGGCTGAAGCGTGGCGTCTGCCAGGACTTTTCGCACATCATGATCGCCGGCCTGCGCGGACTCGGTATTCCGGCCGGCTATGTCAGCGGCTTCCTGCGCACCATCCCGCCGAAGGGCAAGCCTCGGCTGGAAGGCGCCGATGCCATGCATGCCTGGGTCAAGGCCTGGTGCGGGCGCGACGCCGGCTGGCAGGAATTCGATCCGACCAACGGCATGCGGGCCAGCAACGACCACATCACCGTCGGCTACGGCCGCGACTATTCGGACGTGGCGCCGATCGTCGGCGTGCTGAAGACCACCGGCGGACAGGTCGGCGAACAGGCTGTCGACGTCATTCCGGTCGTGCTCGAAAAAGCCTGAAAGCAGGCTCGGCGCCAGCGCTGTCGCCGGCTTTTCGCACGACCTTTGGAACCAGCAATCGGCCCGCAGCTTATCTACGGATATTTGCGTGGAGCAGACATGCTGCAAAAATCCGGATTGTCGCACGGCCGGCCGGCTGACGAAGATGCTGTGCCGAAGAACGGGGCGCAAACCTCGGCCGATCATGCATCGCTTACCTATGTCAGCGATGCCGAGCCCGGCATAAGGCGGCTTAAGACAGGCAAGGGGTTTTCCTACAAGGGACCGAACGGGCGGCCAGTTCCCGACGTCACGCGGGCGCGCATCGAGGCTATCGTCATTCCGCCGGCCTGGACGGATGTGTGGATTTCGCCGGACGACGACGGTCATATCCAGGCGACCGGCAGGGACCAGCGCGGACGCAAGCAGTACCGCTACCATCCGCAATGGGCCGAAGAACGCGACGGCGCCAAATATTCGAGCCTTGTCGCCTTTGCCGAAAGCCTGCCGGTCCTGCGGCGCCGGATCGACGGCGATCTGCGCCGTCGCGGCCTGCCGCTCGAGCGTGTCGTCGCCGCCGTCGTCTGGCTGCTCGACAACACTATGATCCGCGTCGGCAACGCCGCCTACGCCCGCGACAACAAGAGTTTCGGGCTGACCACATTGCGCGACCGCCACGTCGACATCGTCGGTTCAAGCCTGCGCTTCGCCTTCAAGGGAAAGTCCGGCAAGGAGTGGAAGCTCAAGCTGGTCGATCGCCGCATCGCCGGGATCGTGCGCGGCGCACAGGACCTGCCCGGCCAAAAACTGTTCCAGTATCTCGATGAAGACGGCAACAGGCGGCCGGTCCGTTCAGAGGACGTCAACTGCTATATCAGGGAGGCCGTTGGCGATGCGTTCAGCTCCAAGCACTTCCGCACCTGGGGCGGCACCATCCACGCCGCGTCACTGTTTG
>NZ_JBFULQ010000273.1:0-7367 GCF_054049815.1 Mesorhizobium sp. P5_C1
GCCGATTCCGGTCCCGGGGTTTGGACTGATCGTCGCGCTGATCSTGATCACGCTGATCGGTTTCCTGACGGCCAACATTGTCGGCCGCGCCATCGTCAATTTCGGCGAGCGCCTGCTTGGCCGCATGCCGCTGGTGCGCGGCATCTATGGCTCGCTGAAGCAGATTTTCGAGACCGTGCTGTCGAACAAGGGCGACATGTTCCGCCAGGTCGGGTTGGTCGAATATCCGCGCAAGGGCGTCTGGTCGCTGGTGTTCGTCGCCAGCGAGAAGGAGACCGAGATCAACCAGAAACTCGACCAGGAAGGCGATCCGCTGATCGCCGTGTTCATGCCTTGCACGCCGAACCCGACCACCGGGTTCCTGATGTATGTGCCGAAGTCCGACATCGTGCTACTCGATATGACGATCGAGGACGGCGCCAAGCTGATCGTCTCCGCCGGGCTGGTGGCGCCCGAAGTCAAGCCGATGGTCGTCGTGAACGGCGAGCCGATCGATGTGCTTGCCAACCCATCGGTTGCCGCCTTGGCTCAGCCGGCGCGCAGGAGCCGGACGGCTTCGTCGCGGCCGAACAAGTAAAGCAACAGGCGCAACGCTTCGCCACGCTCGGATTGCAGCTCCGGGTCACGTGACAGGACAAGCCTGGCGTCGTCACGAGCGGCCTCCAATAGATCGGCATGGGCCTCGATGCGCGCCACCTGGAAACCCGGCGTGCCGGACTGGCGGGTGCCCAGAAGCTCGCCTTCGCCGCGCAGCTTCAGGTCTTCTTCGGCGATCAGGAACCCATCCTCGGTCTCGCGCATCACCGACAGCCGGCGTTTTGCGGTCTCGCCGAGCGGGTCCTTGTAGAGCAGCACGCAGGATGACTTGATGTCACCGCGCCCGACGCGACCGCGCAACTGGTGCAACTGGGCAAGGCCAAAGCGCTCGGCATGTTCGATGACCATGACGGTGGCGTCCGGCACGTCGACGCCGACCTCGATGACCGTGGTGGCGATCAGGATGCGTGTCTCGCCCTGCTTGAAGGCGCGCATTGCTTCGTCCTTGTCGGCACCCTTCATGCGGCCGTGGACGAGGCCGATGCGATCGCCGAAGAGCGGTTTCAGGGACGCAAAACGGTCCTCGGCCGACATCAGCTTGATCTCTTCGGATTCCTCGACCAGCGGACAGATCCAGTAGATCTTCTGGCCGCCGGCGACGGCTTCGACCATGCGGCCGACCAGCTCGTCGAGCCGCTCGAGCGGCAGCGTGACGGTGCGGATCGGCTGGCGGCCGGCCGGCTTCTCCGTCAGCTTCGACACGTCCATGTCGCCGAAGGCGGTCAGCACCAGCGTGCGCGGGATGGGCGTGGCCGTCATCACCAGCATGTCGGGCGCGTCGCCCTTGGCGGTGATGGCAAGCCGCTGGTGGACGCCGAAGCGATGCTGCTCATCGATGACGGCGAAGACCAGATCGTGGAAGGTGACCGTCTCCTGGAACAGCGCGTGGGTGCCGACGACGATGTCGATCTCGCCGCTCGCCAGGCCGGCCAGTGTGTCGGTGCGCTCGCGGCCTTTCTCGCGGCCGGTGAGGATAGCGATACGCAAACCGACCTTGGCGGCAAGCGGAGCGATCGTGGCCAGATGCTGGCGCGCCAGGATTTCGGTCGGCGCCATCAGTGCTGCCTGGCCGCCGGCCTCGACCGCACGGGCCATGGCCAGCAGCGCAACGACCGTCTTGCCGGAGCCGACATCGCCCTGCAGGAGCCGCAGCATGCGTTCGGGATCGGCGAGGTCGGCATTGATTTCGGCGAGCGCGAATTCCTGGCTCGCGGTCAGCGAGTAGGGGAGTGCAGCGCGCAGGTTCTCGACGATGCTGCCGTCGCCGACCAGAGGACGGCCGGACAGGCGGCGAATTTTTGTCCGCACCAGCGCCAGCGAAACCTGGCCTGCCAGCAACTCGTCGTATGCGAGGCGCCGCCACGCGGCACCATCGATGGAGACGTCGATCGGGTCGGCCGGATTCTGGATGCGGGCGAGCGCATCGCCAAAGGTGGGAAAGGTGTGCCGGCGCATGAAGGCGCCGTCCTGCCATTCGGCGAAAGTGGGCAAGCGCGCCAGCGCCTGGCCGATCGCCCGGCGCAGCACCTTGCCCGAGAGCCCGGCGGTGAGCGGATAGACCGGCTCGACCAGCGGCAGGTTTTCCGCTTCGCTGGCCAGCGCGATGTGGTCGGGGTGGACCATGGTCGGGCGGCCGTTGAACCATTCCATGCGACCCGAGACCACGACATGCTCGCCCTCGGGCATCGCCTTTTCGAGATAGGAGGCATGGGCATGGAAGAAGGTCAGCGCAATCTCGCCGGTATCGTCATGGGCGTAGACCCGGTAGGGCACCGACCTGTTGCCGCGCGGCGGCGGCTGGTGGCGGTCGACGCGCACCTCAAGCGTGACGATCGAGCCTTCGGCGGCGAGTGCGATGCCCGGGCGGTTGCGACGGTCGATGACGGTGTGCGGCAACACGAACAGAAGGTCGCCGGCGCGCGCGGCGCGATCACCGAGATCGGCCGTGACGACTTTCTCGATCAGCGCGCCAACCTTCGGTCCGACGCCGGCAAGCGAGGTGATCGGGACGAATAACGGATCGAGGATGGAAGGACGCATGATGTCAGCTTATGTCGCGAGGGCCGCAGCGCAAGGCTGACAGCCTCTTCTATCCACGCTATATGCGCCGCAGCAAGTGAGGATGCGGGACAATGACCGGGACGACGAGATCAAGCGTGGGGCTGGACGCCCGCCGCCGCAAGCTTCTGTTTCGCTCCTGGCATCGCGGCATGCGCGAGATGGACCTAATCCTCGGCACCTTCGCCGACGCCGAGATCGGCGCCTTGACCGGCGAGGAAATCGACCAATATGAGAGGCTCCTCGACATTCCCGACACTGAATTCCTGCCCATGGTCACCGGCGAACGCCCGGTTCCCCGGGACATAGACTGTGCCGTCCTGCAGAAGATCCTGGCTTTCCGCCATTCCATGACATTCTGAACACAAGCAATTCCAGGAAAAGTGCGAAGCGGTTTTCCGCCCGGAGTTGCGACAAACAAGACCGTGATTTCATGAGCATCATTCCCACCATCGGTCTGCCGAAAGGCCGCGCCGGCCAGTTCATCGTCGATGGCGTCGCCGACGGCTATGAAGCCTTTGCGCTGGTGCAGGCGGCACTGGAGATCGCGCCGGACAAGCCGGTTCTGTTCGTGGCGCGCGACGGCCAGCGCCTGCCGGCGATCATCGAGGCACTGTCCTTCGCGGCGCCCGGCCTTCCTGTGCTGGAACTGCCGGCCTGGGATTGCCTGCCCTATGACCGGGTCTCGCCCGGCTCGGACGCCGCCGCCAAGCGGCTCGATGCGTTGACCGCCATGATCGCGCTGGCGAAGAAGCCGCACCGCGCCGTCATACTGACCACCGCCAATGCGTTGCTGCAGCGCATCCCGCCGGCCGACCTGGTCGAGGCACAAACCTTCCATGCCAGGCCCGGCAACCAGATCGACATGAATGCGCTGGTGTCGCGGCTGGAGACGTCCGGTTTCGAACGCGTGCCGACCGTGCGCGGCATTGGTGAATTCGCGGTGCGCGGCGGCATTCTCGACCTGTTCGCACCCGGCTGGACCGAAGCGCTCAGGCTCGATTTCTTCGGCGACACGCTGGAATCGATCCGCGTGTTCGACGCTGCCACCCAGCGCACCACCGGCCAGCGCAAGTCGATGGCGTTGCAGGCGATGAGCGAAGTGGCGCTGACGCCGGAAACCATCAGCCGTTTCCGCCGCTCCTATATCGAAGCCTTTGGCGCACCCCAGCGCGACGACGGGCTCTATGCGGCGGTCAGCGAAGGGCGACGCTTCGCCGGCATGGAGCACTGGCTGCCGTTCTTCTACGAACGGCTGGAGACCGTGTTCGACTATCTGCCGGACACGCCTGTTGTGTTCGATCATCTGGCGCATGAGGCGCTGGCCGAGCGTCACACGCTGATCCTCGACCACTACGAGGCGCGCAAGAAGCAGGCCGACGGCGCGTTGAAGGATGCGGTGCCCTACAAGCCGGTGCCGCCGGACCTGCTCTACCTCTCGCCGGAAAACCTGATTGCTTCGCTCGGGCCGCGCGAAGCGATCGATTTTACGCCCTTCGACGCGCCCGATGCCGGCGCCAAGAAAGTGTTCCATGCCGGCTCGCGCCACGGCCGCAGTTTTGCTGGCGAACGCGCCGACCCCAGCATCAATGTCTTCGATATCGTCGTCAAGCATATCGCCGACGAGCGTGCTGCGCGCCGCCGTATCGTCATTGCCGGCTGGACAGAAGGCTCGCTCGACCGGCTCAGCCAGATCCTCAGCGAGCACCATCTCGGCAATCTCAAGCAGGTCGCCACGCTGGCGGAGGCGGAGCAACTCGAGCCGGGGCAGGCGGCATTGGCCGTGCTGCCGCTGGAATCTGGTTTCGAGACCGAAAGACTGGTCGTCGTCGCCGAACAGGACATTCTCGGCGACCGGCTGATCCGGCGCTCGAAGCGCAAGAAGCGCGCCTCGGACTTCATCGCCGAAGCCTCGGCGCTGTCGGCCGGCGACATCGTCGTCCATGCCGACCATGGCATCGGCCGCTTCATTGGCCTGCGCACCATCGAAGCGGTTGGCGCCCCGCATGACTGTCTGGAAATCCACTACGCCGGCGACGACCGGCTATTCCTGCCGGTCGAGAACATCGAGCTTCTGTCTCGCTACGGTTCGGATTCGGCCGAGGCGAGCTTGGACAAACTCGGCGGCGGCGCCTGGCAGTCGCGCAAGGCGCGGCTGAAGAAACGCCTGCTCGACATGGCCGGGCAACTGATCCGCATCGCCGCCGAGCGGCAGATGCGCGCCGCACCAGCATTGGTTCCGGCCGAGGGTCTCTATGGCGAGTTCGCTGCCCGCTTCCCCTATGAGGAGACCGACGACCAGCAGACGGCGATCGACTCGGTTCGGGACGATCTGGGCGCCGGCAAGCCGATGGACCGGCTGATCTGCGGCGATGTCGGCTTCGGCAAGACCGAAGTGGCGCTACGCGCCGCCTTCATCGCGGCGATGGAAGGATTCCAGGTCGCCGTCGTTGTGCCGACAACCCTGTTGTCGCGCCAGCATTTCAAGACGTTTTCGCAGCGCTTTTCCGGCCTGCCGATTCGCGTCGCCCAGGCGTCGCGGCTGGTCGGCGCCAAGGAGCTGGCCGAGACCAAGAAAGGCATCGCCGAGGGCCAGGTCGACATCGTCATCGGCACCCACGCGCTGCTTGGTTCCGCGATCTCGTTCAAGAACCTTGGCCTTTTGATCATCGACGAGGAGCAGCACTTTGGCGTCAAGCACAAGGAGCGGCTGAAGGACCTGAAGACCGATGTGCATGTGCTGACGCTGTCGGCGACACCGATTCCGCGCACGCTGCAATTGGCGCTGACCGGGGTGCGCGAGCTGTCGCTGATCGCCACGCCGCCGGTCGACCGCATGGCGGTGCGCACCTTCATCTCGCCCTTCGATCCGCTGGTCATCCGCGAGACGCTTCTGCGCGAGCGCTATCGCGGCGGCCACTCATTCTATGTCGTTCCGCGCATCAGCGATTTGGCGGAAATCCATGATTTTCTGAGAGAATCCGTACCGGAGCTGAAGGTCGCGGTGGCCCACGGCCAGATGCCGCCGGGCGAACTCGACGACGTCATGAATGCCTTCTACGACGGCCAGTACGATGTGCTGTTGTCGACGACCATCGTCGAATCCGGTCTCGACATTCCGACCGCCAACACGCTGATCATCCATCGCGCCGACATGTTCGGCCTGTCGCAGCTCTATCAGCTGCGCGGCCGCGTTGGCCGCTCGAAGGTGCGCGCCTATGCGCTGTTCACGCTGCCGGCCAACCGCAAGCTGACCGACACCGCCGAGCGCCGGCTGAAGGTGCTGCAGTCGCTCGACACGCTGGGCGCCGGCTTCCAGCTTGCGAGCCACGATCTCGATATCAGAGGCGCCGGCAATCTTCTCGGCGAAGAGCAGTCCGGCCACATCAAGGAGGTCGGCTTCGAACTTTACCAGCAGATGTTGGAGGAGGCTGTCGCCGAGGTGAAGGATTCCGGCGAGGTCCAGGATGGCGGCTGGTCGCCGCAGATCGCCGTCGGTACGGCGGTCATGATCCCGGAAGGCTATGTGCCGGACCTGCAGCTCAGGCTGGCGCTCTACCGCCGCCTCGGCGACCTCGAAAACACCGAGGAGATCGACGCCTTCGGCGCCGAACTGATCGACCGCTTCGGTCCGCTGCCGGAAGAAGTGAAGCACCTCTTGAAGATCGTCTTCATCAAGGCGCTCTGCCGCAAGGCCAATGTCGAAAAGCTCGACGCCGGGCCGAAGGGTGTCGTCATCCATTTCCGCAAACGCGAATTCTCCAACCCGGTTGGCCTGGTCCAGTTCATCGGCGAGCAGGGTTCACTGGCCAAGATCCGGCCCGACCACAGCGTCGTGTTCGTGCGCGACTGGCCGACGGCCGAGAAGCGGCTGGCGGGTTCGGCCGTCGTCATGACGCAGTTGGCACGGCTGGTAGACAAGGCGGCGTAGCGTCCTCGCTGCACGGCCTGGCAGAAGGGGCGGAAGTAACCGACGCGAGGGGATCAGGCGGTATCTGCCGGAAAGATGTGCGACGATTGGAGCCATTGAAGTATTTCGGCCGATGGCTTGAGATGGTCTTGCAATTTATCAATGCCGGAAGCTGAAGGGGAACAAGCATGGATCCTCAAACCTTCGATGAATACTGGCTCGGCTATCTTGCCGGCCATTCGCGACCCTCGACGCGGCTTGTTCATTATCTCGGTCTGTTTTTCGCTCCGATCGCCGGGATCGCCGTATCTTTCTTCGTGGTCTGGTGGGCTTTTCTGATCATCATTCCCTTCTTTTATCTCGCTGCTCTGCTTACGCACCCTTTGCTCGAGCACAACAGCAACAAACCGTTCGCCGACCGGCCTCTGTGGAGTGCCATCGCGCTGCTGCGGATGCTGGCACTCGACCTGACCGGTGGCCTCGGCCGCCAACTCCGTCGACTGGATGGGGCCGCTCGACAGGCATGACGATTGCAGTCAGTGCGATCTGCTCGGCGATCCTTTTGCTTGCCTCGGGATTTCACTTCTATTGGGGTTTTGGCGGCCGCGTCGCCGCAGATGTGGCGCTACCGCAACGCGAAGACGGCAGCCCGGTCATCGAAACAACCGCCTTGGGCGCCATCGCGGTCGCCCTGGTTCTGGCACTGGTGCTTTTGCTCGTCCTTGGATTTGCAGGGATAATCCACCTGCCGCTGCCGCAATCGTGGCTAAGGGCAGGGACCATGCTTTGGGCGGTAATCTTC
>NZ_JBFULQ010000274.1:0-7363 GCF_054049815.1 Mesorhizobium sp. P5_C1
GTACATCATGAGCCCGGAGGGCCAGGCGCGGCTTGCCACCTCGTCCTGCTACTGGGGCATGCCGGCGAACACCAAGGCGGGTTTGACCGACGACCAGAAGAAGATCCTGCGCTTCGACGAACAGCCGGGCTTCCTCGCCCGCGCCCAGGCCTACCCGGCGCCGAACGCCGACCTCGACAAGAAGATGCAGGATATGTGGACCGAAATGCTGCAGGCGAAATGAGCTGATACCGCCGATGACCGCCGCAAACGACGGGCGTGCCCCGCCACGGGGTGGCCGCGCCCTGCCCTGGGCGCTGGTCACGCCGGCACTCGGCTGGACGCTTTTGTTCTTCGTGCTGCCTTTCATCGCCATGGGGCTGTCCAGCCTGACGGCGCATGAGGGCGGCGGCTTCACGGTGTCCAACTACAGCCAGTTCTTCACCAACCCTTCCTACTGGCAGGCGATGGTGAATTCGCTCGAGGTGACGGCGATCGTCACAGTCGTCTCGGTGCTGCTCGCCTACCCCTTCGCCTGGATCCTGGCCGAACAGGTGCCGGAGCGCTGGCAAAGGCTGGCGCTTATGCTGGCCGTGCTGCCGTTCTGGACGTCCTATGTCGTCCGCTCCTATTCCTGGCTGCTGGTGCTGGCGCAGAATGGCGTCATCAACCGGACGCTGACGGGCATTGGCGTGGTTTCCGAGCCCCTGCAACTCGCCAACACACGTTTCGCCACCGTCACGGGCTTCGTGCATTTCTTCGTTATGCTTTTGACGCTGACGATCTTCGCCAACCTGAAGCAGTTGAGCCTGAGCTATCGCAAGGCGGCCGCCGATCTCGGCGCCGGGCCGGTGCGCACCTTCCTGCATGTCATCCTGCCGCTGACCTTGCCCGGCATCATGGTCGGCGCCTTCCTCACCTTCGTGCTGTGCATCGGTGACTACATCACGCCGCAGATCCTCGGCGGCAACAACGAGCTTCTGATGCCGCAGCTGGTGATGATGCAGATCGGCCGGCGCGGCGACTTTCCGCTTGCGTCGGCGCTGTCGATCATCCTGATGGCGGTGGTCACCATCGCCTATCTTGCCTGCGCCCGCTGGCTCAAGATCGAGCGGGCGTGAGATGCGCAGGATTGTCCGCATCGTATCCTGGCTCTATGCGCTTGCCGTCTACGGCTTCATCTTCCTGCCTGTGGTCGTGCTGGTCCTGTTCTCGCTCCAGTCGACCTCCTTTCCGATCCCGCCCTTCACCGGCCCGTCGCTGCGCTGGTACGACGCGGTTCTCTCGGACACACGGCTGACCTCGGCGCTGGTCAATTCGCTGCTGGTGGCCTCCATCTCGTCGCTGGCCGCTGTCACGCTCGGCTTCCTTTCCGCCTGGGGCTTTGCCCGCTTCGTCCTGCCCGGCTCCGGCCTGCTGCGCGGGCTGATCACGCTGCCCCTGACGGTCAGCTATCTCATCATCGGCATGGGGCTGCTGGTGCTGTTCAACTGGGCCGGCGTGCCGAAATCATTGCTTGCCGCCGGCATCGGCCATGTCGTGATCAACCTGCCGCTGTGCTTTGCCATCATCTACAGCCAGATGGGCGACCACCAGATCAACATCGAACGGGCGGCGCGCGACCTCGGCGCGCCGGAATGGAAGGTGCTGCTCCTGATCACCGTGCCGGTCATGGCGCCTGCCATATTCGCCGGCTTCTTCCTGTCGATGACCTTCTCCTGGGACGAGTTCGTCATCTCCTTCCTTTTGACCCGCTTCGACACGACCTTGCCCGTGGAAATCTGGAACCTGCTGCGCTCCGGCCTCAATCCAAAGACCAACGCCGTCGGCTCGCTGGTCTTTGCCGTCTCCATTGTGCTGGTCGTGCTGTTCGAACTGACATTGCTGCGCCGGAGAAAAGCATGACCGCGCCTTTGGTCGACATAGACTCGGTCTCGCATCGCTTCGGCCAACAGACGGTGCTCAAGAGCGTTTCGCTCAAGATCGAACCGGGCAGCTACACCATCCTGCTCGGACCGTCAGGCTCGGGCAAGACGACGCTGCTGTCCATTCTCGGCGGCTTCGTCACCCCGAGCGAAGGCAAGGTTTTCATCCGCGGCGTGGACTGCACCTCGGTGCCGCCGGCAAAGCGCCCGACGACGACGGTGTTCCAGGACTACGCGCTGTTCCCGCATATGAGCGTCGGCAGCAATGTCGGCTTCGGCCTGCGCATGCAGGGCGTCGATGGCACGACGCGAGCCGCCCGGGCGCGCGAGGCGCTGGCGCTGGTCGGCCTCGCCTCTTCTTTCGACAAGAAACCGCACCAGCTCTCCGGCGGCCAGCGGCAGCGCGTGGCGCTGGCGCGTGCGCTGGTGATCGAACCGGCGGTGCTTTTACTCGACGAGCCGCTTGGCGCGCTCGATCTGAAATTGCGGCGCCAGATGCAGGACGAGCTGAAGGCGATCCAGAAGCGCGTCGGCACCGCCTTCATCCATGTTACGCACGACCAGGAAGAGGCGATGGCGCTGGCCGACCATTGCGTGGTGATGAATGACGGGCGCATCGAGGACGAAGGGCCACCTGAACGTGTCTACGCCAGGCCGGCGACGCGCTTTTCCGCCACCTTCATGGGTGAAAGCACGATCCTTGCCGGCGCCGTCACGGAGGCCAGTGACAGGACCAGCACTGTCGCGACGCCGGTCGGGCCGGTTTCCCTGCCGAGCGCCTTGCCTTTGGGCTCGGCCGTCGGGCTCGCCATTCGGCCAGAGCACCTTGTCCTCGGCGCGGCTGGCGGCGGTGTCAGGCTTGGTAGCGCCGAGGTCAGCGACGTCGTCTTCCAGGGCAGCTTCAAACGCGTGCTCGCGGCTTCCATCGAAGACCCTTCGCTGCAGTTCATCGCCAGGCTTCCGGCATCGGCGGCAGTCCAGCCGGGCGACACGGTTGCGGTTTCGTGCGATACCGACCAGATCATCCTGTTGACGGAATGAACATGGGCACGCTTCCGGTCATCGGCGCTCCGGACTGGTACGAGACCATCCGCATGAGCGATGGCGTGACGCTGATCCATGAGCCGTGGATCAAGCCGTTCTTCCGCTGCAACATGTGGCATGTGCGCGGCCGCGACCGTGATCTTCTGTTTGATACCGGTCTCGGCCATTTTAGCCTCAGGTGCCATGTGCCGCTGGTGACGGAGCGCAAGCTGACCTGCGTCGCCAGCCACACGCATTTCGATCATATCGGCTGCCATCACGAATTTCCCGACCGCTGCGTGCACGCCGCCGAGGCGGAAATCCTTGCCGATCCGCGCAACGAATGGACGGCCGCCGGCACTTATGCGACCGACGAGATGTTCGACGGTATGCCACAAGGCTGGGACACCGCGAATTACAGCATCCAGCCCGCGCCGGCCGACCGTTTGCTCGCGCATGGCGATGTGGTCGATCTCGGCGACCGTGCCTTCGAGGTGATCCACACGACCGGCCATTCGCCCGGCGGCATCGCGCTCCACGAGAAGAAGACCGGCATCCTGCTTTCCGGCGACATCATCTATGATGGCCCGCTGATCGACGACGTCTACCACTCGGATATTTCCGACTACATGGCGACGCTGCTCGGCATGCGCGACCTCGATGTCGCGGTCGTGCATGGCGGCCATTTTCCGAGCTTCGGCAAGGTGCGTTACCGCCAGCTTGTCGACGAATATCTGGCGCAGAAGCGGCAGGCCGGCTGCCATCTGCGGCAGCCGTAGGAAACGAGTTAGCGCATCAATTCGAAATGTCGCGGAAACGACTGATGCAGCAGCATCAGCATCGTCTTTCTCAACACATCGGAATTGCCCGCCGGTGGGTTGAGGTGATCCCAGATCCATGCGCCATGGACGAGATAGTTCAGGCTCTCAGCCAGCGTGTCCGGGTCGACATCGGTGTAGCCGCCGCTGCGCTTGATTTCGATGAGCAGGTCGCGAGCTTCGGCATTGTAGCTGAGATCGCTGGGCAGGCCGATCTCGTTGTAGATCTGCATGCTCTTGCGGTCGCTGGAGAACACGACAAAGACCGAGACCCATTTCGGATGCTGCCGCGCGAATCTTTGCGCGCATTCGACCGCGCCCATCAGCCGCTCGACCGGCGATAGGCCGGGCACGCGCACCAGCGTCGCCCACAATTCATCGTACTGATCGCTGAGATACTGCAGCACGGCGCGAAACAGGTTCTCCTTGCTGCGAAAGTGGAAAACCACCAGTGCGTTGGAGGATCCGACATGCTCGGCGATGCGCTGCATGGTGACGCTCGCCAGGCCTTCGTCGGCGATGAGATCGATGGTGGCGTCGATGATGCGCTGGATGCTGGCCTCACCGCGCTCGCGCCGGCGATCCCTGGGGGCCGGCTCGAGCCGGCCGTCGCCAGCCTCGGCGACCATTGCCTTCGCGGCTGCCTTGCGTTGCGCCATTTCTGTCCAGCCTTTCAAACCTCGCGCCGGAGCTTTCCAGCCCCGCGCGCCGGCTCACCATAACCGAAGCCGGAGATCAAGCACCAGCGCGGCAAGGGCCACATGGTTATCACAGCGACGGTCGCGTTTCGGCGTTTGTGTACCACTGTCCCTGAACCGTCTCATATGCCAGCGCCGCACGGAAGACATCGGCGTCGCAATAGGTGCGGCCGACAATCTGGATGCCGGTCGGCACGCCATTCGTCGCGCGGCCCGACGGCATGGACAGAACCGGGCAACGGCTCAGCATGTTGAATGGCGTCGTCATCACCCAGCCAAGCGAAGGGTTCACCTGCTTTCCGTTGATCTCGACGGTGTCCCTGGTGTGGTCGAACTCCGCCGGCACAGAGGGAAGCGCATTGGTCGGGCAGATCAGCACATCATATGTCTCCAGCAACGGCCCGAGCGTCTGGTACATCCTGGCCGCCACGTCGAGGGTAGCGACGAAGTCCGTGGCCTTCGACTTTTGCCCATCTTCGGCAAATTGCCGTGCATAGCTGGTCATATCCCCGCCGTGCTGCTTGAGAAGTTGCGCCAGCGAAGCGCCGAAGAGGTGCTCCAGATAGGCAATGCCGGCCTTGAGCACTTCGTCGCCCCAGCCCAGGTCGACCTCCTCGACGGTGGCGCCAAGTGAGCGGAACACGTCGCAGGCAGCGAGTGTGTTTTTCCGCACCTCGGCATCCACTTCGAAGGAGCCGAGGTCCATCGAGAGAGCAATCTTCCAGCCCTTGATCGGCTTGTAGTCGAGTGGCAGGTGCAATTTCGGACGCAGCGTGGCGATGTCGAGCGGACTTGGTCCCGCCATGACATTCTGCAGCAGGATCGCATCCCCGACGTTTCGCGCCAGCGGCCCGGTGTGGCAATAGAAGTCGAGATTGAACGGCGGCTCGTCCGGGTTGCGGCCATAAGGCGGCTTGAAGCCGACGAGACCGCAAGCGGACGCCGGAATGCGGATCGACCCGGCAATGTCCGAACCAGTGGCGATCGCCGATGTGCCCGAGGCCAGCGTTGCCGCCGCGCCGCCGGACGAACCACCCGGTGTGAAGTCCGGGTTCCACGGATTGCGTGTGACGCCCCAGCGCCTCGACCAGGTATAGCCGGCGCAGCTGAATTCGGGCGTTGCCGTGCGTGCATGGACGATGCCTCCGGCCTTGATGATGCGCTCGTTCATTGTCGAAGTGTGGCCGCCAATGGCATCCTTCGACAGCAGCGAGCCGTGCGATGTCGGCTTGCCCTTGATGTAGCTCTCGTCCTTGATGCCGATCGGCAGGCCCTCGAGCGCGCCGGTCCTGGCCCCCCTGGCGTATTTCGCCTCAGCTTTTTTGGCCAGCTCCATCGCCTCGTCGAAATGCGTAAACGTGAAGCAGTTGATTGCCGACCTGGTGGCTTCGGCGCGGTCGATGGTCGCCTGCATCAATTCGACGGGCGAGAGTTTCTTCGCCTTGAACAGCCGCAGCGCCTCGCTGGCCGGCATGTAGCAAAGGTCGAGATCAGTCATGGGAAGTCTCCTGCGATCGCCGGATCGCCTCTGGCATGGACGGGAGGTGGCCGCGCCGCGATATCGCGGCGCGAGAAACCCGGGTCGAGCTATTTCTGGAGATCGGTCCAGATTTTCGTGTAGAGCGCCTGCACATCAGGCGGACAGGCCGGCATGAATTGTCCCTTGGCAGCGAATTCGGCCGGAACGTTCACTTCCGGCGCGTTCTTCATGTCGTCCGGCATGAAGGCTTCCGAGCCTTTGATGCCGTTCGAATAGCGCGCGAAGGCCGAGATCAGTGCGGCGTTCTGCGGGTCCATGATGAAGTTCTGGAAGAGCTTGGCGTTCTCGACGTTCCTGGCGTCCTTGAGGACGGCGACGTTGTCCATCCAGATCGGGTAGCCCTCCTTGGGATAGCCATAGACGATCTTGTCGTTTTGCAGCCGCTGGCGGAGCGAAATGCCGTTCCAGTTGACGCCGGCGGCAACGTCGCCCTTGCCGAGGCCGTCGACGGCGCCATAGTCGAAGGACAGCCATTTCGCCTTGGCCTCGACCAGCTTGTCGCGCACCTTCTTCAGCACGACCTTGTCGTCAGTGCAGTATTGGCCGCCTTCGTAGGCGATGGCGAGGAACATGACGTCACCCATTTCGGGAACGACATTGATCTTGCCGACGAGTTCGGGCGGCGGATCGAGGAAGATCGCGGACGTGTTCACGTCACCCGAATAGACCGACTTGTTGACCGACACGCCTGTCGTGCCCCACTGCCACGGAACGGTGTATTTGCGACCCGGATCGAAGGGGACATCGACCCATTTGGGATCGACGTTTTTGAAATTCTCCATCTGGTCCGGGCGCGATTCAAGCAGCAGCCCCTCGCTGATCCAGATCGGGACGACGCTTGCCGACGGCACGACGATGTCGAAACCGGCGCCACCCTGGCGGATCTTGGCGAGTGCTGTATCGTTGGAATCGAAGTCGGTGACGGTGACCTTGACCTTATAGGTCTCTTCGAACTTCTTGATGAGATCGGGGTTGGTGTAGTTGCCCCAATTGTAGATGTTGAGTTCACCCTCGGCGCGGGCAGCACCCGTCACGGCCAGCAGCGACAGCCCGATCGCCGTCGCGGTCAGTTTCCAGTTCATGCTCCATGCTCCCATTGTTGGGACCGTCGGCGTTGCCGCCTCAGGTCCGTTTCCTGCTGATGAAAAAGAAAGCCGTGACGATGCCGATCGACAGCACGAGGAAGGCCGTCGAGATCGCATTGACTTCCGGCGTGACGGTACGCCGGAGCTGGCCGAGCATGTAGGTGGGCAGCGTGTCCTGGCCGCCCGATTTGACGAATTCGGTGATGACGACGTCATCCAGCGAGACGACGAAGGCGAGCATCAGTCCGGCGAGAATGCCCGGCCAGAGCAATGGCAAGGTCACGTGGAGGAATGT
>NZ_JBFULQ010000275.1:0-7347 GCF_054049815.1 Mesorhizobium sp. P5_C1
ATCCTCGACCGACGGGTCCCCACAGTTCGCCTTGTTTTCAGCGCGGGCGAGCGCCGATTCGAGAGCATTTTCATCTCTCAAGCCTTGCGCTCCGCCGTGCCTGCGCAATTGCTCGGCATGCATCGCTTCAACTGCGCGACGTGACAGAAACTCCCAGCTCATTCGGCGAGTTTCTGTAGTGCGACCTTGTACTTGTCCATGACCTTGCGAGCTGCTTCCATCTGCCGCTCGAAACTGTCGTCCACCGCCTTGAGGACGATGTCCTTATCCCTTTCGAGAATCTGAAGCTGGTCGCCGGCTTTGAGGTTCAGACGTTCAAGCAGCTCCTTGGGCAGGATCACACCTTCGGAATTGCCGATCTTGCGAATGGTCGTGTTCATGATGGATCATCCTGTTGCAACGCCGATTATCACGCAATCAGCGCGTGTTGCAACAGATATTATAACAGGCGCAATCAGGCCTTCAGCAGACGGTCCAGCAGGCGATCCGCCGCTTCCGGAATGACCGTGCCCGGCGGGAAGATTTCTGCCGCACCGGCTTGCAGCACCGCGTCATAGTCTTGTGGCGGGATGACGCCGCCGGCGACGATCAGCATATCGCCGCGGCCGAGCTTCTTCAGCGCATCGCGTAATTCCGGGATCAGCGTCAGATGTCCCGCCGCCAGCGACGAGGCGCCGATGATATGAACGTCATGCGCAATCGCAAGCCTGGCGATTTCATCCGGTGTCTGGAACATCGCACCGACGGTGACGTCGAAGCCGAGATCGGCGAAGGCGGTGGCGATGACTTTCTGTCCACGGTCGTGGCCGTCCTGTCCCATCTTGGCAACGAGGATGCGCGGCTTGCCGCCAGATTTCTTCTCAAAGGCTTCAAGCTTGTCATGCAGCCCTTCGACCACGGAATTGTCGCCGAGCGCCTTTCGATAGACACCGGAGATCGTCTGCACCGTAGCGACATGGCGGCCGAAGGTTCTTTCCAGGGCGAACGAGATTTCGCCGACCGTGGCATTGGCGCGCGCGGCGCGGACGGCGAACTCCAGCAGGTTTTCATTGCCTTCCGCGGCACGGGTCAGCGCATCGAGCGCGCTCTCGACCGCGCCGACATCGCGTGTGCCTTTCAGCCGCTGCAGCTTCGACAATTGCCGCGCCCTGACTTCGGCATTGTCGATCTTCAGCACGTCGACCTTGATGTCGGTCTCAGGGCGATGCGCATTGACGCCGACCAACATCTGCTCGCCGGAATCGATGCGTGCCTGCGTGCGGGCCGCCGCTTCCTCGATTCGCAGCTTGGGAATGCCTTGTTCGGTCGCCGCGGCCATGCCGCCGAGCGCCTCGACTTCCTCGATATGGACAAGCGCGCGCGCCGCCAGATCATGTGTCAGCCGTTCGAGATAGGCCGAACCGCCCCACGGGTCGATTATGCGCGTGGTGCCGGATTCCTTCTGCAGGATCAGCTGGGTGTTGCGGGCGATCCGCGCCGAATGGTCGGTCGGCAACGCCATCGCCTCGTCGAAGGAATTGGTGTGCAGCGACTGCGTGTGGCCCTGCGTTGCCGCCATCGCCTCGATCATGGTGCGGATGATGTTGTTGTAGGGGTCCTGCGCCGTCAGCGACCAGCCCGAGGTCTGGCAATGGGTGCGCAGCGACAGCGATCGCTCGTCCTTGGGCGAAAAATTCTTCGCCATCAAGGTCGCCCACAGCAGGCGCGCGGCCCTCAGCTTGGCTACTTCCATGAAGAAGTTCATGCCGATCGCCCAGAAAAAGGACAGGCGCGGTGCRAAGCGGTCGATATCCAGGCCCGCCGCAACGCCAGCGCGGGCATATTCGATGCCGTCGGCGATGGTATAGGCGAGCTCCAGGTCGGCCGTCGCTCCGGCCTCCTGCATGTGATAGCCGGAGATCGAGATCGAATTGAACTTCGGCATGTTCTTCGACGTATACGAGAAGATGTCCGAAACGATCCGCATCGAGGGCTTCGGCGGATAGATGTAGGTGTTGCGGACCATGAACTCCTTCAGAATGTCGTTCTGAATGGTTCCGGCGAGATCCTTCTGCGCAACGCCCTGTTCTTCCGCCGCCACGATGTAAAGCGCCATGATCGGCAGCACCGCACCGTTCATGGTCATCGACACCGTCATGTCGCCGAGCGGAATGCCGTCGAAGAGCTGCCGCATGTCGAGGATGGAATCGATGGCGACACCCGCCATGCCGACATCGCCGGCGACACGCGGATGGTCGCTATCATAGCCGCGATGCGTGGCGAGATCGAAGGCGACCGACAGTCCTTTCTGGCCGGCGGCAAGATTGCGCCGGTAGAAAGCGTTCGACTCCTCCGCCGTCGAGAAGCCGGCATATTGCCGGATCGTCCAGGGCTGCTGGACATACATGGTCGGGTAGGGGCCGCGCACGAAGGGCGGCAGGCCGGGATAGGTGTCGAGATGCGGCAACCCCTTGAGGTCGCTTTGATTGTACAGTTGCTTGGCGATGAGGCCTTCCGGCGTCGTCCGCTGGCCTTTGACCTCGACGGGTGCGCGGCGTGGCGGCGCCCAACCGATCTGGCTGAAATCAGGGATCAAGAGCCCGCTCCGATCGATTGGTCGATGCGGACTGGAAACAGGGGTTCGCAGACGGCAACACCTTCGGTGAAGGCGGGACGCCGTTCCGCTGCCAGCGTCTCGACGGGACGTTCGCTTTTGGACGGGTAGAGCGTGGTGCCGATGATGACCCGCTCGCCGGCCTGGTAGGCTGCGTTGCGTCGCGCCGCCGCGGCGTGAACGCGCTTCTGGATATGTCCGTCCTGAAGGCTGGACAGGACGCCGCCCTCGGCCTCAATTGTCTGCAGTTCCGCCCACGCCATCTCGCAAAGTTCCGCGGTCAGCGCTTCGACCCCGCCGGAGCCATAGGCAGGATCGGCGACATGATCGATATGGCTTTCATTGGCCATGATCAGCTGCGCGTTGCGGGCAACGCGGCGGGCAAAGGCCGCCGGCAAGCCATGCGCGATCGTGTGCGGCAGGATGGAGATCGAATCGGCGCCGCCGGATGCCGCGGCAAAGCAGGCAATTGTGGTGCGCAGGATGTTGGTCTCCGGATCCATGGCCGTCATCATGCGAAACGACGTCTCGGCATGGATATTGGCGGTGGAATTGGGGATCGAGCAGGCCTCCTGCAGCCGTGCCCAGAGCCTGCGCAGCGCTCGGACCTTGGCCACCGACAGGAACTGGTCCTGGTCGACGCTGAGCGTAAAGCCGATATGGGGTGCGGCATAGACAAGCGGCTGCCGCGCCGTCTCGAACATTCTGAGATAGGAGACCGCCGAAGCCAGCATGATGCCAAGCTCTTGCGCCTCTGTGGCGCCGGCATTGTGGAACACGCGCCCGTCCGCCTCCAAGAGCACGCCCGGAACGCCCATCGAGAAGAAATGCGCCAGCGACTGCGGCATCGAGGCCTGCAGCGCCTCGATCGACATGCGCAGCCGGCCGGTTCCGGCGAAGATCGCCGCCGGATCGATGCCGAAGGAGAGGTTGAGCTTTGCCGGATCCGAACGGCGCTTGCTCAGGAACGCCACCAGCCAGTCAGCCACGGCGCGGCTCCAGGGATGGGCGTCGATACGGACCTGGATGCGGTTGAGCGGTACGCCGTCCAGCACCGTCTCCAGCGCCTGCGCCGTTCTTGGCAGGCCGTAGCCGAATGCGTTCGGCGCGCCTTCGAAGACAAGCGACAATCCCGTCGCGCCTTGCGCCACATCTTCCAGAGCCTGGGCTCTGGCGCGCTCGATATCCGGATCATCGATGCGCTGGCTGACGATCCAGGGCGATTTCGGGTTTGCGCGCACGATCGGTTCCGCTGCGATGCTGCGGTCGTACAGCGGTTCGATGCGGATGTTGTCATCGGTATGCGAGACCAGCTTTTCCTCGAAGGATGCACCGGCCAACGCCTTTTCCGCCAGGGCCAGCCATCGCTGGCGCTCGGCATTCTCTGGTTCAACGTCCTGGATCAAGGCTCCGGCGCCCATCCGTCTTCCTCGTTTTCATGCGGCCGCACCAGCCTGGAGCAGTTCAGTCTAAGGTCCACGGTCCGATATCGCAATGCAATGCGCTTTCAGGGTCGGAATTCAATCCACCAGATATAGGTAGCCTGCATGGACGAACCATGAACGATTGCCAAACACCGGCAAAATCCGCAAGTTCCAAAAAACCGATTTGGACGATTGGGCCGGATTTGGACGATTGGCCCCACTTGAACGATTGGCATTGTCGCTGTGCAAGGGCCTGACTATACCTGCGGCAAGGCCACTGGCTTTAAACACATCAGTTTGCGGAGACCGGACATATGGCTGACGACACCAGCATTTTCATCGGCGCCAGCCGCAAGCCGGACGACAGCTATCAGCGTGCCGAGCACCTGCTGCTGCAATATGGAAATCGTCACGGCCTGGTGACCGGCGCAACCGGCACGGGCAAGACCGTCAGCTTGCAGATCCTGGCCGAAGGCTTTTCCAACGCCGGCGTGCCGGTGTTCTGCGCCGACATCAAGGGCGACCTGTCCGGCATCGCCATGATGGGCACGGCACAGGATTTTCTGGTCAAGCGGGCCGAGCAGATCAAGCTAGACCCCTATGACTTCCAGGAGTTTCCGGTCATTTTCTGGGATCTGTTCGGCGAGCAGGGCCATCCGATCCGCGCCACCGTTTCCGAAATGGGGCCGTTGCTTCTGTCGCGCCTGATGAACCTGACCGAGGCACAGGAAGGCATCATGAACATCGCCTTCCGCCTGGCGGACGAGGAAGGCCTGCTGCTGCTCGACATGAAGGACCTGCAGGCGCTGCTGGCCAACATCGCCGAGCGCGCCGACGAGCTGGGCTCGCGTTACGGCAATGTGACCAAGCCTTCCGTGGGAGCCATTCAGCGCACGCTGCTGGTTCTGGAGCAGCAAGGTGCGGCGCATTTCTTCGGCGAGCCGGCTTTGCGCATCGCCGACATCATGCGCACCACCCGTGACGGGCGCGGCGCCATCAGCGTGCTTGCCGCCGACAAGCTGATGATGAATCCGCGGCTCTATGCGACCTTCCTGTTGTGGCTGATGTCGGAGCTGTTCGAGGTGCTGCCCGAAGTCGGCGATCCCGACAGGCCGAAGCTGGTCTTCTTCTTCGACGAAGCGCATCTGCTTTTCGAGGACGCGCCGAAAGTGCTGATCGACCGCGTCGAGCAGGTGGTTCGCCTGATCCGCTCGAAGGGCGTTGGCGTCTATTTCGTCACGCAAAACCCGCTCGATGTTCCAGAAACCGTTCTCGCCCAGCTTGGCAACCGGGTGCAGCACGCGCTGCGCGCCTATACGCCGCGCGAGCAGAAGGCGGTGAAGACCGCAGCCGAGACCTTCAGGCCGAATCCCGACTTCGATTGCGCCACCGCGATCACCCAGCTCGGCACCGGCGAGGCGCTGGTCTCGACGCTCGAAACCAAGGGTGTTCCGTCCATGGTGCAGCGAACGCTGATCCGCCCGCCGGCGTCGCGCCTCGGCCCGATCACGCCCGCCGAGAGGCAAAAGCTGATCCAGGAAAGCCCAGTTGCCGGCCAGTACGATCAGGTCATCGATCGCGAATCGGCTTTCGAGATGCTGCAGAAAAAAGCCAGGGAGGCGCAGGACGCCGAAGAGCAGGCGCAGCAGGCTGGAAGCGGCGGCTCGCGCTGGACCATCCCCGGCTTCGGCAATGACGACCCGGCACCGCAATCGGGTGGCAGGCGCGCACCGGCGCCGCGCCCGTCCAATCGCCAGACGGTGGCGGAAGCCGCGATCAAGTCGGTGGTGCGTTCGGTGGGTTCGTCGGTCGGCCGCGCGATCGTGCGCGGCATATTGGGAAGTTTGTCGCGAGGGCGGTAAGGAGCGGCAGTTATGCGGAAGACAATGCTCACCGTGATTGGATGGCTCAAAACCGGGAAAGCTTGACGAGCTCAAGGAAGTCGCGGCGCACGCAAATGGACCTTCACACTGCTGGTGCGCGAGCGTGCGCCTGGCCAACCAGACGCGATCGATGGCTCGCCGTCGGGCGCCATAGCCGCTCCTTTCTGTGACTGACCGCGTCGCAGGAAAGCCACAAGCGGACGTGCAATCATTCCGGGAGCCCCGCTTTTCGCAGTGCCTCTGACCATCGCTCGAAATCCTCTGCTCGGCGTAACGGAGGCAGCCCTTGGAGATCGGAAATCCGCAGCCTTGGATCGAGTTCAAGCATGCGCGCAACGAGCTTTCTCGCTTGATCGAGCCGGCCGGCAACGGCATGACATGCGGCGCCGATCCGGAGGGCGGTGAGCCAATCGGCTCGGCGCAACGCCTTTTCTGCCCATGCCGAAGCGTGGTCGTTCCGGCCGGCAAAGAAATGCGCGTAAGCCAATCCCGCATGCACGCGGAAAATGAGCGGATCAAGTGGATTGAGCTCGATTGCCCGGGTCAGAGGCTCGATACCGGCTTCAGGATCTCCGGCATAAATTCGCAGATGCCCGAGAAGGTACCATGCGGCGGCAAGGTTTGGATTGAGAGCCAGCGCGTGATCGACATATCCGATCGCATCGTCCAGCTCATAGGCAAGAAATCCGAGCGAGAAACCTCCCCAGCAATATGCAAGTGCATCCTCATTCGCCAGTCGCACAGCTTCGCGAGCCATTTCGGCTCCATCGGCAATCTCCGCCGCGCGGTCGATCATCCAGCCATTCACCCTTTGGATGACGCGGCACCACGCGGCCATTCCGTACGCCGCCGCAAACTCTGGGTCGAGCTCTATCGCGCGCCGGAATAGGCGCAGTCCTTCCGCTTGACCGTTCTGCGTATAGGCCATTGTTTTGGCGACGCCGCGCAAGTAGACATCGTAGGCATTGAGATTTTCCGTTGGCTTGCGCTTTGCGCGTTCAATCTCGGCTTGCTCTAGCTTTGGCCCGATCGCGCCAATCACTCTTGTGCTGATTTGATCCTGCAGATCAAAAATGTCTTCGGATGCGCCGTCGAAGCGGTCGGCCCAGAGATGTGCACCAGTTGATGCGTCGATGAGTTTCGCCGTGATGCGTATGCGCCTGGGCGCCCGGCGCACGCTGCCTTCGAGCACGTAGCGCACCCCCAATTCGCGCCCGATTTCCTTGACATCGGCGCTGCGTCCCTTGAACGTGAAGGTCGAGCTTCGCGCCATCACGAACAGCCACCGAAAGTGCGACAGCGCTGTTGTGATGTCCTCGACGATGCCGTCGACGAAGTACTCCTGCTCGGGGTCGGCAGACATGTTTGCGAAGGGGAGCACGGCGATCGACGGCTTGCGAAAGCCGGGTGACGGCAGAGCGTCATCGATGTTCCAATGCCCTTGGTC
>NZ_JBFULQ010000276.1:0-7277 GCF_054049815.1 Mesorhizobium sp. P5_C1
GGCGGATACCGCGCGCCGACTGCATGCCGCCGACCATCGCGAAATGATCCTGATGGCCGTTCAGCCAGGCCATGAAGACGATGCCGGCCTTATAGTATTCGGTCGGCGCCTCGAAGATTTTTCGCGACAGCGGCACGGTCGGCGCCATCAGCGCGTCATAGCCGGCGCGGTCGCCGTCCGCCAGTTTCGCCAGTGCCGCATTGGCGACAGGCGCGATCGCATCGAAAATGCCGAGCAGCGCGTGCGAGTGTTTGCGGCTGTCGCCGGCGATCAGTTCGGGATAGTTGAAGTCGTCGCCGGTGAACATGACGACGCCGTCCGGCAGCCGATTCCTGAGCGCGACTTCCTTGCCGGCATCGAGCAGCGAGATTTTTATCCCCTCCACCTTGCCGGCGTGGCGTTCGATGATCGCGACGACGGTGTCGAGCGCGGACTCGAAATCGCCGCTGCCCCAGTAACCTTTCAGCGCCGGATCGAACATGTCGCCCAGCCAGTGCAGGATGACCTTGCCGGACGCTTGGGACAGGATGCGGTCGTAGACACGGGCATAGTCGTCGGGGCCCTTGGCAACAGCCGCCAGGGCGCGGCTGGCCATCATGATCGCCTTGCCGCCCAGCCCTTCGATAAAAGCGAACTGCTCTTCATAGGCGGCGATGACATCGTCGAGCGTCCGGGCGGCGCTTGGCGCCAGTTGGTCGGTGCCGGCACCAGAAGCGAGATCGGCGCCTTCGACGGTGCGCGCTTCCGCGATCGAGCGGCGGATCAACTCCTGCGCATTAGTCCAGTCGAAACCCATGCCGCGCTGCGAGGTATCCATCGCCTCGGCGATGCGGAAGCCGAGCCGCCACAGATAGTGACGGAATGCCATCGTTCTGTCCCAGTCGACCACCGGCTGCGACCACGGATCGGTCATCGCCAGCGGATCGGCAACGACATGGGCTGCAGCATAGGCGATGCGCGAAAACCGCGCGCCGACCACCGGCTGCACCGGTTGGCCGACCAGAGCGTAGCGGCTGCTGCGGCCACCCTCACCAGGCAAGACAATGTCCATCGTTCTCTCCCTATCGCCGTGCCTATAAATGGAACGTTCCAATAAATCAAGAACCTTTACGATTCAGAGCTCATTCGCGGATAAATGCTGCGCCGCAACACAGAAAGCCTTATGGAATGGGCTCGCCGGCCTCACCGGATCAATTTTTCGAATCCGGAAAGAACCTCGATTGACTCCAGATGAGGTTAGTGATTAGAACGTTCCAATAGATCGGCTTGAAAATCAGGGAGGATGCATCTGGATGGCCAGCCGGGCCAAGGCAACGATATTCGACATCGCCCGCGAGGCAGGCGTGTCCAAATCGACGGTGTCGCTCGTGCTCCAGGGCAGCGGGCTGATCCGGCCTGAGACCGCGGTCAAGGTTCGCAAGGCAATCGAGGATGTCGGTTACGTCTACAACCGTGGCGCCGCCAATCTACGCAAGGCTCACTCCAACGTCATCGGCATGGTCATCAACGATCTCACCAATCCCTTCTTCGCCGAACTGGCGGTCGGCATGGAGCGCGTCTTCCAGTCGGCCGGCATCGTGCCTTTCATAGCCAACACGGCGGAGAATCCGGTGCGCCAGGAAGAGGTGCTCAAATCGCTGATGGAGCAAGGCGTCGCCGGCCTCATCGTGTCGCCGGCGCGCGGCACCACGCCGGGCGCATTCCGCCGCCTGGAGATGGCGGGCGTTCCGGTCGTCTTCGCCATGCGCCGGCTGCCCGAAAGCCGCATTCCGGTGATCACGCCCGACAATCATCGCGGCGCCTACCTGGCCGCCGCCCATCTCATCGGCAAAGGGCATCGCCGGCTGGCCTTCTTCGGCGGCTCGGCCGACCTCGTGGTCTATCAAGAGCGGCTGGGCGGCTTTCGTGAAGCCTGTGRGACGCTTGGCATCGCCGCCCGCGACATGACCGTGATCGAAGGCGAGACCAGCCGCAGGGGCGGCATCGCCTGTCTGGATACCGCTCTCGCAACATCCGAACCGCCGACCGCGGCACTCTGCTTCAACGATGCGGTCGCTTTTGGCGTCATGCTGGCGCTGCGCAAGCGTGGGCTTGAGCCCGGACCGGATTTCGCCGTCGTCGGCTTCGACGACGTGGTCGAGGCCGAGCACTACATGCCGGCCTTGACCAGCGTCTCGGTGGACACGGCCGGCCTCGGCGAACGCGCCGCCCATGTCATGCTTAAGATGATCCAGTCGCGCACGACGCGGGCCGAAGATCATATCGGTGCGGTCAATCTGGTGGTCAGGGAAAGCTGCGGCCCGGATCGCCGCGCCCGAAACAGGCCCGCAGGAATGGGGGACGCGGCATGAGCGCCAGATGGGGCTTGATCGGCGCCAGCACGATCGCCAGACAGTTCATGATCAACGCCATCCGTTCGCAGGGCGATGGCGAGATCGCGGCGGTCATGAGTTCCAATCCCGAGCGCGCCACGGCCTATGCCGCGGAAAACAACATCCCGCTGGCTGTTTCGACGCTTGATGCTCTGCTCGGCGCCGACATCGACGCGGTCTACATCTCGACCACCAACGAACTGCATCTCGATCAGGCTTTGGCCGCTGCGAAGGCGGGAAAGCATGTGCTGTGCGAAAAGCCGCTGGCGCTGACCAGCGACGACGCGCGCACAATGGTCGCCACGGCAAAAGCCTCCGGCATCGTGCTCGGCACCAACCACCATCTGCGCAATGCCGGCGCGCACCGCGCCATGCGTGACTCGATCGCCGCCGGCCGTATCGGCAAGCCGATCGCCGCGCGCGTCTTCCATGCCGTCTACCTGCCCGAAAACCTGCAGGGCTGGCGCATCACGAAGCCTGAGGCAGGCGGCGGCGTGGTGCTCGACATCACCGTGCATGATGCCGACACGCTGCGCTTCGTGCTCGGCGACGATCCGGTCGAAGTGTCGGCCTTCACGCAATCGGCCGGCATGGCCGGTAGTGGGCTGGAGGACGGCGCCATGTGCATCTGGCGCTTCAAGTCGGGCGTCATCGCCCAGTCGCATGAAGGCTTCACCCTCAAATTCGCCGACACCGGTTTCGAGGTGCATGGCTCCGAGGGCTCGCTGATCGCCAGGAATGTGATGACGCAGAAGCCGGTCGGCTCGGTGACCTTGCGCACGGCAAAAGGCGAAGAGGACCTTAGCTTCGACCGCGAGGACCTCTATTCCCGGTCACTGCGCCAGTTCCATGCCGCGATCCGCGGCGAAGGCCAACCGTCCGCCACCGGCGAGGACGGCATCTGGTCGCTCGCTGCTGCCGAAGCGGCACTTCAATCGGCCAGCTCCGGCAAGGCCGTCAAGATCGACCCGAAACTCGGGAGCAAGAATTGAGCAAGGTCGTTTCCGCCGCTGAAGCCGCAGGCTTGATCAAGGACGGCATGGTCGTGTCCGTCTCGTCGTCGAGCGGTCTCGGCTGCCCGGACGCGGTGCTGGCCGCGATCGGCGAGCGCTTCGACAGCGAAGGCCATCCGAAAGGCATCACCACGCTGCACCCGATCGCCGCCGGCGACATGTATGGCATCAAGGGCATCGACCATTTGGCCAAGCCTGGCCTGTTGAAGCGCACATTGTGTGGCTCCTATCCGTCGGGCCCCTCTTCGTCCGAGCCGCCGCAGATCTGGAAGATGATCGGCGACAATTCGGTCGCAGCCTACAATGTGCCGTCCGGCATCCTGTTCGACATGCACCGCGAAGCCGCCGCCAAGCGTCCGGGTGTGCTGACCAAGGTCGGCCTCGACACTTTCGCCGACCCCCGCCACCAGGGCTGCGCCATGAACGCGGCCGCCAGTGAGCCGATCGTTTCGGTGCAGCAGTTCGACGGCGAGGAATGGCTCTATTTCCGCTCGATCGTGCCGCAGGTCTCGATCATCCGCGCCACCACATCGGACGAGCGCGGCAACCTCACCTACGAGCATGAGGGCGCCTATCTTGGCGGCCTGGAGCAGGCGCTCGCCGCTCGCAACAATGGCGGCGTCGTCATTGCCCAGGTCAAGCGCGTTGTCGAGAACGGCACCCTGAAGCCGCACGACGTGCGCGTGCCCGGCGTGCTGGTTGACCACATCGTCGTCGCGCCCGACCAGTTGCAGACGACGCTGACACCCTACGATCCGGCAATCTCGGGCGAGATCTTCCGGCCGCTGTCGAGCTTCCGCAATGCCGAAATGAACGTCCAGAAGGTGATCGCGCGCCGCGTCGCCTTGGAACTCCGCGACGGCATGGCCGTCAACATCGGCTTCGGCATCTCGGCCAATGTGCCGCGTATCCTCCTCGAGGAAGGCCAGCACGGCAAGGTCACCTGGGTGATCGAACAGGGTGCCGTCGGTGGCGTGCCGCTGCTCGACTTCAAGTTCGGCTGCGCTTCGAACGCCGAGGCGATCATGCCCTCGCCGCACCAGTTCATCTATTTCCAGGCCGGCGGCTTCGACGCGTCGCTGCTGTCCTTCCTGCAGATCGACCGCCACGGTTCGGTCAACGTCTCGAAACTGTCCGCACGGCCGCATGTCACCGCCGGTGCCGGCGGCTTTGTCGACATCACCGCGCGGGCAAGGAAGATCGTCTTCTCGGGCTTCTTCAACGCCGGGGCGAAACTCTCCCTGGCCGATGGCGGCATCCGCATCGACCAGGAGGGCAAGGTCAAGAAGGTGGTCAAGGAGGTCGAGCACATCTCCTTCTCGGGCAAGCGAGCCGTCGCGCAGGGACAGGACATCACCTATGTCACCGAGCGCTGCGTGATGAAGCTGACGCCGGAGGGCCTGGTCGTCACCGAACTCGCACCCGGCATCGACCTGCAGCGCGACGTGCTGGCCCAGGCCGAGATCCCGCTCGGCGTCGCCAAAGATCTCAAGACGACACCGGCAGCGCTCTACCTGGACCAGCCGATCGGGCTGTCGCTGAATGGCGGCGCCTCGCTTGGAGGCGAGCATGGCTGAGCGTCTCGTCACCTTCGAGCAGGACGGCGCGATCGGCATCGTCACCTTGCGCCGGCCGGAGAAATTCAACGCGCTTGATATTCCGATGCTGCGCGCGCTTGAGGCAGCGCTGGACGAAGCGGAGATGGCGGAAGTCGTTCGTGTCGTGCTGCTGCGCGGCGAAGGCAAGGGCTTTTGCGCCGGCGGCGATGTCGAGGCGTGGGCGCAGATGAGTGCCGCCGACTTCCAGGTGCAATGGGTCCGCTACGGCCATCGTGTCTTCGACCGGCTGGCGCGGTTGCGGCAACCAACCATCGCCATGCTGTCCGGCCATGCGCTGGGCGGCGGGCTGGAACTGGCGGTCGCCTGCGACTTCCGCGTGGCCGAGACACAGGTGAAATTAGGCTTCCCCGAAACCTCGATCGGTGTTGTCCCCGGCTGGTCCGGCACACAACGCGCGGTGCGCCGCTTCGGCGCGCAGACAGTGCGGCGTATGGCGCTGGGCGGCGAGATTCTGCTCGCTCCCGAAGCGCTGGCGCTCGGCGTGGTCGACCGGGTGGTCGAAACCGGCAGCGGCCTGTCCGAAGCCAAGGCCTGGGCTGAAAAGATCGCCGAGCGCGGCCCGCTGGCGACGGAAGCCGCCAAGCTGATGATCGCGGTCGCCGAAGGCGAGGAAAGTGCCGCGGCGACGGAAGCGCTGGCCAGCGGCTTCATCGCCCTGACCGGCGATCTCATAGCCGGTGTCGGCTCTTTCAAGACCAAGCAAAAACCAGCATTTTCAAGATCCTGAGGATTACACAGTTAGATGAACGCCCCTCTCAACATCATCATGCCCGCCGAGGCATCCGCAGCGCCAAGAACCTATCGGCTGCTGATCGACGGCAAGCATGTCGATGCCCGCGATGGCCGCACGCTGGAGCGCAAGAGCCCCGGCCACGGCTTCACCGTCTCGCACTATGCACAGGCCGGCGAAGCCGAAGTCGAAGCCGCAGTGCAGGCCGCGCACAAGGCGTTCGAGACCGGCCCGTGGCCGCGCATGAAGGCGGCCGAGCGCGCCGCGATTCTGCTCAAGACGGCCGACCTGATCGAGACGCGGCTGGAGGAGATCGCCCGGCTCGACGCACTGGAATCCGGCAAGCCGATCGCCCAGGCGCGCGGCGAAATTGGTGGTGCTGTAGACATCTGGCGTTATGCCGCCTCGCTCGCCCGCACCTTGCACGGCGAATCCTACGCCAATCTCGGCGACGCCATGCTTGGCGTGGTGCTGCGCGAGCCGATCGGCGTCGTCTCGATCATCACGCCATGGAACTTCCCCTTCCTCATCGTCAGCCAGAAACTGCCCTTCGCGCTCGCCGCCGGCTGCACGGCGGTGGTCAAGCCGAGCGAGATGACTTCGGCCTCGACCTTCGTCCTCGGTGATATCCTGATGCAGGCCGGCCTGCCCGCCGGCGTCGTCAACATCCTCGCCGGTCTTGGCGCCGATGTCGGCGCGCCGGTGGTCAGCCATCCCCTGGTCGAAATGGTCTCGTTCACCGGCTCCACCCGCGTCGGTAAGATGACGATGGCCTCCGCCGCGCAATCCTTGAAGAAAGTCTCGATGGAGCTCGGCGGCAAGAACGGCCAGATCGTCTTTCCGGACGCGGACCTCGAAGCGGCGGCCGACGCGGCCGTATTCGGCGGCTTCTTCAACGCCGGCGAATGCTGCAATGCCGGCAGCCGGCTGATCGTGCACGAAGCGATCGCCGATGATTTTCTCGACGCGGTCAAGGCGCTCACCGCCAAGGTGACGGTCGGCGATCCACTAGACGACCGAACCAAGGTCGGCGCGATGATCTCGGCCGACCATCTGGCCAAGGTAGCCGGCTATGTTACTGCAGCGGCAAGCGACGGCAGCAGTGTCTACAGCGGCGGCAAGCAGTTGTCCTCGAATGCCGGCCAGTACCTCGATCCCACCATCATCCGCGGCGTCACCGAGGACATGGCCATCGCGCGCGAGGAAGTGTTCGGACCGGTGCTCTCGGTGCTGACTTTTGAAACGATTGAAAAGGCGTTGCACATCGCCAACAACACGCCTTATGGTTTGTCTGCGGGCGTGTGGAGCGCCAGCATCGACACCTGCATGTCGGTGGCGCGGAATGTGCGTTCGGGAACCGTCTGGGTAAACACGTTCATGGAAGGTTACCCCGAGCTGCCATTCGGAGGCTACAAGCAGTCCGGTCTCGGACGCGAACTCGGCAAACGCGCCGTAGAGGACTATACCGAAGAAAAGACAATCCAGTTTCATCGCGGCCAACGCACCGGATGGTGGGTCGGCTGAGTTGAGAAGAACCCGGCGG
>NZ_JBFULQ010000277.1:0-7221 GCF_054049815.1 Mesorhizobium sp. P5_C1
CGCTTAACCCGTTCAGCCGCGATCCGCAGTATGGTTTCCAGACCGTAAATGCGGAAATTCGGATGGACGTCAGACCTGCCAGCCAGGATCACATCGCGACGCTGGACCTGCTCAGGCTGACGGCGGCGCTGGCGGTCGTGCTCTTCCACTATTTCTTTCGCGGCGCGGCCGCTGAAGGCTTCCTTGGCGAGGGGTATCCACGTGCAGCACCGTTCGCCATCCATGGCTATCTCGGCGTCAATCTGTTCTTTCTGATCAGCGGTTTTGTCATTGCCTGGTCGGCGGAAAACCGCCGCTGGGACCAGTTCGCGATCGCACGTTTCGTTCGCCTCTATCCGGGTTTCCTGCTCTGTATGACCATCACTTTCGCGATTGTCGTGCTTGCCGGCACAACGCTGCTTCCTGCCTCCTTCGCCCAGTATGCCGCCAATCTGACGATGTTCGCGCCAGCCTTCGGCCAGCCTTTCGTGGATGGCGTCTACTGGTCGATCGTTCTTGAACTGGTTTTCTACGGTTGGGTGACCCTGGCCCTGTTCACCGGGCTGTTCCAGAGACACAAGCTGGAATTGATCWTCATCTGGCTGGCGATCTCGGCCTTGAACGAATTCTTCCTCGGCAGCGGCGCGGCAAGGGTGCTGTTCATCACCGAGTTCGCGCCGTTCTTCGCCGCCGGCGTGCTGGTCCACCACCTCCACGCACATGGCCGTTCCCTGCCGGCCTTGCTGCTGCTCGCGGCATCGTTCCTGATCTCATGCGGCACACTGTCCGTGACCCAGCACTGGATGCAGGATCACTATGGCATCGCCGTTTCGTCGGCCAATCTCGTTGTCGCCAATGTCGTCATGCACGCGGCCTTGATCGGCGCGGTCCTGTTGCGTCATAGCGTGCGGTCATCGGCGCTCACCCTGGCGCTGGGTGGGCTGACCTATCCGCTCTATCTCCTGCACCAGAACATCGGTTATCTCGTCATCAACGCCGCGGCTCCCCTGGTCGGCAAATGGTTCGCAGCCTTTGGCTGCACCGCACTGATGCTCATCGTTTCCTGGGCGATCTGGCGCATCTGCGAACGACCGGCGCAGCGGCTGCTCAGGATTTGGCTGGGCCGCGCGGTCGATGTCGGCTTGGCGAGGTTTCGTCGTGCCCAGGTCGCAACGGAACCCGCCGAATGAAAAAGGGCGCCCTGCGGCGCCCCTTTCCTTTTTGGAATCTCGCGCCGCTTACTGCGGCAGCTTGTCGTCAACGCCCTTCACATAGAAATTCATGCCGAGCAGCGTGCCGTCGTCGGCGACCTCGCCATCCTTCAGCCACGGCGTGCCGTCCTGCTTGGCGATCGGTCCGGTGAAGGGGTTCCAGCCGCCGGCGATCTTCTTCTCGGTGGCTTCGGCCATCGCCTTCACGTCGTCGGGCATGTTGGTGAAGGGGGCGAGCTTGACCGCGCCGTCCTTGATGCCGAGCCAGACATTGTCAGGCTTCCAGGTGCCGTCGAGGGCCGCCTGGACCCGGCTGATGTAGTACGGACCCCATTCGTCGGTGAGCGAGGTCAGCTGCGCGTTCGGCGCGAACTTGATCATGTCGGAGGACTGGCCGAAGCCGTGCAGCTTGCGCTCCTCGGCCACCTGCAGGGCAGCGGTCGAATCGGTGTGCTGGACGACGATGTCGGCGCCTTGGTCGAACAGCGCCTTGGCGGCGTCGGCTTCCTTGCCCGGATCGAACCACGAGTTCACCCAGACGATCTTGGCCTTGAAGTTCGGGTTGATCGACTGTGCGCCGAGCATGAAGGAATTGATGCCCATCACCACTTCGGGGATCGGGAAGGAAACGATGTAGCCGGCAACGCCGGCCTTCGATTCCTTGGCGGCGATCTGGCCGAGCACATAGCGGCCTTCATAGAAACGCGCATTGTAGATGCCGAGATTGTCACCGGTCTTGTAGCCGGTTGCGTGCTCGAACATCACCTTGGGGAATTTCTTGGCGACCTTCACTTCCGGGTCCATGAAGCCGAAGGAGGTGCCGAAGATGATCTTGCAGCCTTCGCGCGCCAGCCGCTCGAACGCACGGTCGGCATCGGGGCCTTCGGAGACGTTTTCGAGATAAGCGGTTTCGACCTTGTCGCCGAGCGCCTTCTCCACCTCGAGACGGCCCTGGTCGTGCTGGTAGGAATAGCCGAAATCACCGATCGGGCCGGTGTAGACCCAGCAAGCCTTCAATTTGTCGGCTGCCTCTGCGGACGCCGCCAGCGAAACTGCCGCTGTCGTGGTCATCAGGGCAATAAGCAGTTTTTTCATTGTGTTACCTCTCTGTGTTAAGCCTTGGAGCTTCCCGTTTGTTATTATTGTCAACGATCCGGAACGAATGGCTGCCCCAAGGAAGCCGGCGTGTTCATCATCGTCAGACGCTTGTTGCGCGAGATTAGAACGAGAACCACGACGGTTGCCAGATAGGGTAGCGAAGAAAGGAACTGTGACGGCACTGGAATGCCAAAAGCCTGTGCATGAAGCTGGCCGATCCACACCGCGCCGAAGATGTAGGCGCCGGCCAGCACCCGCCATGGCCTCCACGAGGCGAACACCACCAGCGCCAGCGCGATCCAGCCGCGGCCGGCGGTCATGTTCTCGACCCATTGCGGCGTATAGACCAACGACAGATGGCCGCCGGCCAGACCGGCACAGGCGCCGCCGAAGATCACCGCGAGATAACGATAGCGGATGACCTGGATGCCCAGGGCATGGGCCGACGTGTGGCTGTCGCCGATCGAGCGCAGCGTCAGTCCGGTACGGGTCTTGAACAGGAACCACATGACGGCCGCGGTCAGCGCGATCGAGATGTAGAAGATAGGATCCTGCCCGAACAGCAATCTGCCGACGACGGGGATCGAGGTCAGCCCGGGGATGTCGAGGTTGGGCAGCCGTTCGCCTGGCTGGCCGACAAAGCTCGTCCCCATCATGCCGGACAGGCCGAGGCCGAGCAGCGTCAGCGACAGGCCCGTCGCCACCTGGTTGGTGGCCAGCGACAGGGTCATGACGGCAAACAGCAGCGAGAACACCGCGCCCATGGCGATAGCCGCCAACAAACCGATCCAGGGTGATCCGGTGAGATAGCTGGCGCCGAAGCCACCGACGGCGCCCATGATCATCATGCCCTCGACGCCGAGATTGAGCACGCCGGAGCGCTCGACCACCAGTTCGCCGATCGCAGCGATAAGCAACGGAGTTGCCGCCGTGGCGATGGTCAGAAGGATGTTTATGGTGATGTCCATCAACGGGCTTCCTTCAACTTTGGCGCGGCTTCGAGTTTTGCAGCGCTTTCCGGTTTGGTCAGCGCCAGGCCGATCAGGCGAATGCGGTAGTGAATGAGCGTGTCGCAGCCGAGCACGAAGAACAGCAGCATGCCCTGGAACACCCGCGCCACCTTGTCGGAGATGCCGAGCGCGCTTTGCACGGCTTCACCRCCGAGATAGGTCAGCGCCAGCACCAGACCGGCGGCGACGATGCCGAGTGGATTAAGGCGGCCAAGGAACGCCACGATGATGGCGGTGAAGCCGTAGCCGGGCGAAATGACAGGCTGCAGCTGGCCGATGGCGCCCGAGACTTCCGAGATGCCGGCAAGGCCCGCCAGGGCACCCGACAGCAGGAAGGCGAAGAACACCATGCGGTTGAGGCCGAAGCCGGCGAAGCGCCCTGCCCGCGGGCTTGACCCCAGCACGCGCACTTCAAAACCCTTCAGCATGCGGCTCATCAGGATCCAGACCAGCACCGCGGCGACCAGCGCGAAGACAAATCCCCAGTTTGCCCGTCCGGCATCCGGCATCAGCTCCGGCAGCACGGCGGAGTCGTTGAACTGAATGGTCTGCGGGAACCCATGGCCCTGCGGGTCGCGCCACGGTCCTCGCACCAGCCAGTCGAGGAAGAGCTGGGCGACATAGACCAGCATTAGGCTGGTCAGGATCTCGTTGGTGCCGAAGCGCGTCTTGAGCAGAGCCGGGATCGCCGCATATGCGGCACCGCCGACCATGCCGAGCAGCAGCATCAGCGGCAGCACCAGCGGGCTTTCGAACTGCGGAAACAGCACCGGAATGATCGAGCCGACAATGCCGCCCAGGATGAACTGGCCTTCGGCGCCGATGTTCCAGATGTTGGCCTTGTAGCAGACCGACAGGCCGACAGCGATCAGGATGAGCGGCGCCGCCTTGATCGCCAGTTCATGCAGCTGCCAGACCTGGCTGACCGGCTCGATGAAATAGATCCGGAAAGCGGTCAACGGGTTGACGCCAAGCAATGCGAACATGATGGCGCCGGCGATGATCGTCAGCGCAAAGGCGATGAATGGCGACAGGGCCGAGAACAGCGCGGAGCGCTGTGGGCGTTTGACGAGTTCGAGGCGCATCATGCCGTCTCCAGCGTATGTTCGGCGTGGCCGGGCTCGGCGCCGCCCATCAGCAAGCCAACCTTCTCGAAGGTCGCCTCGGCGATCGGCAACGGCTTGGACAGTTCGCCATTGTGCATGACCGCGATCGCATCCGATATCTCGAACAGCTCATCGAGATCCTGGCTGATCACCAGCACCGCCGACCCGCTGCGCGACAGTTCGATCAACGCCTGGCGGATGTGGGCAGCGGCACCCGCGTCGACACCCCAGGTCGGCTGGTTGACCACCATGACGCTCGGCCGGCGGTCGAGTTCACGGCCGACGATGAATTTCTGCAAATTGCCGCCCGAAAGTGCCGCGGCTTCCGGATCCGGCGCGCTCTTGCGCACGTCCATTGCCACGATGATGCGTTGGGCGGCGGTGTAGATGGCAGCGCTCTTGACCATTCCGCCGGCGCCGACAAACGCCTTGCCGTCGGTGGCATGGCGCGACAGCAGCAGGTTCTCGGAAAGCTTCATGCGCGGCGCGGCCCCGTGGCCGAGGCGCTCTTCCGGCACGAAGGCAGCGCCCAGCAACCGACGTCCGGTGATGGTGAGGCCACCCGCGTCCTTGCCACGGATGCGCACGGAAGCGGCATCCTGCTGCAACACCTCGCCGGAGACGGATTCGAAGAATTCGCCCTGGCCGTTGCCGGCGACACCGGCAATGCCGATCACCTCGCCGGCGCGGACGTTCAGGTTGATGCCCTTGAGCGGTATCGAGAACGGCGTTGCCGGCTTGCGGGTGAGGTTGCGGATCTCGAGCAGCGGCTGCGCCTTGTCGATCCCCTCGACCGGCGCACGCACCACGGCCTGCACTTCGTTGCCGACCATCATGCGGGCCAGCGACGAGGCCGTTTCCTCACGCGGATTGCAGTGGCCGACCACCTTGCCATGCCGCAACACGGTGGCGCGGTCGCAGATGCGTTTGACCTCTTCAAGCCGGTGCGAGATGTAGAGGATGGATTTGCCTTCCGAGCGCAGACGCTCCAGCGTCTCGAACAGCTTGTCGGCCTCCTGCGGCGTCAACACCGAGGTCGGCTCGTCCAGGATGATGAGCTGCGGCGTCTGCAGAAGGCAGCGGATGATCTCGATGCGCTGGCGTTCGCCGACCGACAGGTCGCCGACCAGCGATTCCGGATCGAGCGGCAGGCCGTAGCTGTAGGAAAGCGCCCTCGCCTTCGCCGCGATGCTGCTGATCGGCGAACCGTCATCGAGCGACAGCGCGATGTTCTCGGCGGCGGTCAGCGCCTCGAACAGCGAGAAGTGCTGGAACACCATGCCGATGCCGAGCTTTTTCGCCGCGCCCGGGCTGGAAATCCTGACCGCCTGGCCGTTCCAGAAAATCTCGCCGGAGTTGGGCTCCAGCGAACCGAACAGCATCTTGACCAGCGTCGACTTTCCGGCGCCGTTTTCGCCGAGCAAGGCGTGGATTTCACCCTTGGCGATGTCGAGATCGATATGATCGCACGCCGTCAGGGTGCCGAATATCTTGGTAAGACCACGGACCTCGAGCAGGTTCGTGCCGTCCTGATTTGCACTCACAGTGCCTCCCATCTGGTTAGCCAGATATGTTCTGTGTTCCCGCAAGCATGGTAGGCGCGGCCGGCTCTCATCGGAAAGCGGCACGCGTCTTGAAAGAGCTTCAAGAATTTCAGCGGAAATTCAAGGGATAGCAAGGCAGAAGGGACTAAGGGATGAGAATGGTGGTCCCTGTTGTCCTGCGGCCCTCGAGGTCGGAATGCGCCTTGCCGGCGTCCTTGAGCGCATAGCGCTGGTTGATCTTGATCTCCACGGCGCCGCTGAGCACGACCTCGAACAGGGCGGCGGCGGAGGCCTCGAGGTCCTCGCGTTTCGCATTGTAGACGAACAAGGTCGGCCTTGTGGCGAACAGCGAGCCCTTCTGGGCCAGCAATGACATGCTGAATGGCGGGATTGATCCCGAGGACTGGCCGAAGCTGACGAACATGCCGAGCGGATTGAGGCAATCGAGCGACGCCGGAAACGTGTCGTTGCCGACCGAATCGTAGACGACGTCGCATTTCCCGCCACCGGTGATGGCGGCGACGCCGGCAACGAAATCCTGCTCCTTGTAGTTGATGACGTGATCGAAGCCGTGCGCCTTGGCGAGCTCGATCTTGTCGGCTGAGCTGGCCGTGCCGATGACGGTCGCGCCGAGATATCTAGCCCACTGCCCGAGGATCAGCCCGACGCCGCCGGCCGCGGCATGAAACAGGATCGTGTCGCCTGCCTTCACCTTGAAGGTGCGCCGCAGCAGATACTCGGCGGTCATGCCTTTAAGCATCATCGCCGCCGCCTGTTCGTCGCTGATGCCGTCCGGCACCTTGACCACTTGGCTGGCCGCGATGACACGTTGCTCGGCGTAGGCGCCGCCGACATTCGTCGCATAGGCAATGCGGTCGCCCGGCTTCAGCCAGTCGACGTCCTGGCCGACTTCTAGCACCACGCCTGCAGCCTCGCTGCCCGGAACCAGTGGAAATCCGCCAGGCGGCGGATAAAGGCCGGTGCGGTGATAGACATCGATGAAATTGAGGCCGATCGCCGTATGCCGGATCAGGATCTGCCCCGATCCCGGACGGCCGGGATCGGTGTCCTCATAGGTCAGGACTTCCGGGCCACCATTGGCGTGGATGCGGATCGCTTTGGACATGGGCGGAACTTCCTTGGGCTGATCAGACTTTTTTGGCACCGAGATTTGGAAAGAACTGCATGACGCCGCCGATGCAGGCAAGGTAGAGTCCGGTAATTGAGATGCCGATCTTGGTGAAGGTGCTGACCTGCTCGCCCAGCACGCCGA
>NZ_JBFULQ010000278.1:0-7219 GCF_054049815.1 Mesorhizobium sp. P5_C1
ACGCAATGGCGGTCGTCGTGCATATATCGCTTATGCGCGCGTAACCGAAGTTGCGCCCGATCCTGAACGATCCGACCGTTACTATGCCTATGTGACGGACTATCTCGAATTTCCGACGCCAGTGCCTTTCATCAAGGATGGCCGCTATGCGGAGGCGGTGTTGCGTGAGGTTCTCGACCCCAGCCACGTCGGTCAGGCGGTCCAAGGTAAGTCGATACGCCCGATCCCGAAAGAGGATTTCGACGACATCGTTCTGGCCGGCCTTAGCGAGACGCTTGATCCTGCCAACGCCAGGAGACTCAACCCCGATATGCTGCCGTTCGATATTCCGTTGCCGACCAAGCCCGGTTTTGCCGGACAGCCCGGTTTTGCCGAGACGGTGGATCGTTGGGTCGAACAGATCTTGCTGAACCGAAAAATCCGCGACGCGACCTTCCGTCTGGAGGTCTGCCGTGCCTACGAGGATACCTGCGCCGTCACGGGCCTGCGGATGATCAATGGCGGCGGCAGGGCCGAGGTTCAGGCGGCGCACATCAAGCCGGTCGCTGCCGGCGGCCCGGACGTTGTTCAGAACGGCATCGCGCTGTCGGCTACCGTACACTGGCTGTTCGACCGGCATCTGATTTCCATAGATGAGAACCATCAGCTGCTGGTTGCTCACAACCGGGTGCCGAGCGAATTGAGAAATCTCTTCCGTCCAGAATCCCAAGGTTTGCACTGGCCGAAGGATTCGCGGTTGATGCCACATCCGGCGTTCCTAGCCCATCATCGCGAACAATTCGCTGGAGTGCATTGATCCGCAACACCGCGCTGCCCCTCATCCGCCTGCCGGCACTCTCCCCTATGAGGGAGCTTTGCTTCTACCTTCCCAACCTCCCCATCTGCCTCGCCAAAAACTCCACGAACAGCCTCGCCCGCACCGGCAGTTGCCGGCCGAAGGCATGTACGATGTGGACCGGCATGGTTGGCATCGGCACATCTGGCAGGACGCGCATGAGTCGGGCGGTGTCGATGTCGTCTTGCACGGCGACTTGCAGGAGGTGAGCGATGCCGGCGCCGGAAAGTGCCGCGTTGCGGATGGCGCCGCCGTCGTCGGTGTCGAAGCGGCCGTCGGGCACGATTTCGGTACCGTCGGCGAAGGTGATGGGGCGCGGGCGACCTGCCGAGACATAGCGGACGAAATCGTGGTGTCGCAGATCGGCGATCGAGGCTGGCGAGCCTCGACGCTGGAGATAGGCGGGGGCGGCCACGAGCACGATCGGCAGGCTGGCGATGCGTCGCGCCGTGAGCCCGGCATCGGCCAGCGTGCCCATGCGCACCGCCACGTCATAGTTCTCGCGGATCAGGTCGGCGTGGCGGTCCGTGACGCTGAGTTCCAGCTTCACTTCCGGTTGCTCTGCCAGAAAAAGTTCCACCCATGAAGCGATGAGGCCGCGGCCGAGTTCGACCGGGGCGGTGACACGCAGCAGGCCGCGCGCCGTGCCGGTGCTCTGCACGATGTCCTGCGCATCGTCGAGCGCCCGCAGCAGCGGCGCCACGCGCTCATAATACGCGATGCCTTCGCTGGTCAGCCCCAGCCGGCGCGTCGAGCGCTGGATGAGTTTAGCGCCGAGCCTCCGCTCCAGCTTCGCCACGCTCTTCGACACGGCCGACGGGCTGGAGCCGATCAGCCGGCTGGCGGCCTGGAACGAACCGGCATCCACCGTGCGCACGAAGGCGACGAGGCCGGCGGTCTTTTCGAGGATTGTGGTCATGGCGGCAACGTCCCATGTCGACAAGGGCTGATTGCGGAATTCCAGGCAAGAAAGAATGGCCTGAGGTCAGGCTAATACGCTTTTTAGGCGCACTTAAATACCGCTCATCGTCAGGATCAAGGAGAGAATGGATGAGCAGTCTGAACGGCAAGGTCGCCATCGTCACCGGCGCATCGAAGGGAATTGGAGCAGCTATCGCCAAGGGGCTGGCGACGGCGGGCGCCGCTGTCGTGGTCAACTATGCCTCATCGCGGGAAGGGGCCGAGCGCGTCGTCACCGCCATCGCGGATGCCGGCGGCCGGGCGGTGGCGGTGAAGGGCGATGTCGCGCAAGCGGCTGACGTGCGCGGCCTGTTCGAAGCGGCAAAGTCCTCGTTCGGCGGCGTCGACATCCTGGTCAACAATGCCGGCGTGTTCCAGTTCGAGCCGCTGGAGGCGGTGACGGAGGCCGAGTTCCACCGCGAATTCGACACCAATGTGCTGGGCGTCGTGCTGACCATCCAGGAAGCGGTGAGGCATTTCGGGCCGGCCGGCGGCAGCATCATCAACATCAGCTCTGTCGCCAGTGCCAATCCGCAGCCCAATTCGTTGGTCTATGCCGCCACCAAGGCGGCGGTGGATTCGATCACGCTGTCGATGTCGCGCGAGCTTGGCGCCCGCCACATCCGCGTCAACGCGATCGCGCCAGGCGGTGTCGACACCGAAGGGCTGCAGCGCGTCGGCATTGTCGGCAGCGAACACGAGGAGGCGCTGGTGGCGGTCACCCCGCTCGGCCGCTTCGGCCAGCCGGACGACATTGCGCGGGTGGCGGTGTTTCTGGCGTCCGACGAGGCCGGTTGGCTGACGGGAGAGCGGATTACGGCGTCGGGTGGGTGGCGATAGGCGCGCGGGCGAGATCGGAAGGATGAGGTGCCGAGGGCGCACGCGACTGTCTTCCGAGGCGCTGCCCCTCATCGCCCTGCCGGGCACTTCTCCCCGTATAGTGACGGGGAGAAGGACGCTGTCGTGTATGGTTTTGCCAATCGTCAGCGGTGAGAACGAAGAACGAAGGTTGCGGCGATTTCCCTTCTCCCCGTCACTATACGGGGAGAAGGTGCCGGCAGGCGGATGAGGGGCAGCACTGGCCTCACAGAAAGGCGATCCGCGCCACCATCACTTAAAACAACGCCTTCTCCAGCGGCCGCTCCAGCGTCTCGGCGAAGGCGGTGGCGAGGTGGTGGCGGTCGCGGAAGGCCAGCTTGCCGCCGATGAAGACGTGGCAAGAGGTGTGGCCGCAGAAATGGTCGGTGAGGTCGACATAGAGCGTGTCGGGTACGCTGGCCACGACGGCGCGCTCGGTGGCGGCCGCGCCGTCATTGGCGGCCTCGGTCCTTGGCGTGTCGCAGTGCGGCGACGGTGCCTCGCGCCACCACAGTGTGCGCGCCACGCAGGAATCGGCGAAGCTTGCGTTGATCGGCGTGTCGCGGATCACCGCGGCCTCGACGCCGGCCCGGCTGAACGCCTGCAAGGTCGAGCGCAGGCCAGCCTGCCAGCGCGCGGTCTCGGCGGTGCGGCTGGCGGCGGGCATGTCGCGCGTCAGATTGCCGATGGAAAATTCCGAGATCACCACCAGGCGCGGCTTGCGGGCGATGATGTCCGATATCGCCTGCTCGCGCCAGGCGTCGCATTCGGTGTAGTCGCGTTTCAGCACGGTGTTGAAGGTCGAGAGCCGCGAGGCGCGGCACGATGATTTGAGATAGGTGACCACCCTGGTATCGTTGCGCCTGGCCGCCTCGATCAGCGGCGTCGACCAGTGGTCGGCATGCGAATCTCCGAACAGCACGATGGTGTGGGCGGCATCGGCGGCGCCGAACGTGCAAGGTTTGGGCGTCACCGTGTGGAAGTCGAGCAGGCAGCTCTTGTCGACGGCGCGCACGATGGAGGGTTGTTCAGCCGCCTGCTCGATGCCGCGCTGCTCGGGGTCGATGTTGCGCTGGGCCAGATGCGCATTGGCATAGGCCACCGCCACGCCGGCACCCGTCAGCGCAAGCGCGGGAGCCAGCGCTATTGCAGGAAAAGTGAGACGCGGTTTTGCGTCGGGGATTGCGCTGAAATAAGGAGCCCTGGCGCCTGCCGTCAGCCAGCCGGCACGTCGTCCGGGGTTCTCGATCAGGCGATAGGTGAACACCGACAGCGCCAAGGCTAGCGCGCCGCAACCGAGGCGCTGCGGCACGCTGAGATCCGGCACCAGCATCTGCGCATAGACGATCACCGGCCAGTGCCAGAGATAGAGCGAATAGGAGAGCGCGCCAATCCATTGCAGGGGCGGCAGCGACAGAGCTGCGGCCGGGCCAAAGGTCTGCCAGTTGTTCCGCCTGTTGGCCCGCCCCTTGGTCCATATGCCAGCCCGTTCCTCGCCAGCCCCGCCCAACAGCACCAGCACCGTGCCGGCAACCGGCAGCAGCGCCAGGTAGCCGGGAAAGGGCAGGTCTTCGCTCAGCCACAGATAGGCCGCCGCGATCAGCGCCAGGCCGATCGAGCCAAGTGCAGCGCACAGCCACGGACGATGCAGCAGGAAAGTCACTGGGACCAGCGTCGCAAGGCCGCCAGCGGCGAACTCCCAGGCACGCAGCGGCGAGAAATAGAAGGCCCATGCCGGTGCCGCGCTGGTCAGCCAGGCGCAGGCGACGAAGGAGGCGAGGCCGGCGACGCCGATCACGGCCACGGCCGTTCGCCGGCCGGGACGCAGCCAGGCCGCCAGCAGAAGCAGCGCCGGCCAGGCCAGGTAGAACTGCTCCTCCACGGACAGCGACCAGAAGTGGATGAAGGGATTGCTGGTGGCGTCAGCGGCGAAATAGTCGAACGACCAGCGCAGCAGCCACAGATTGATGGCGTAGGCGGAGGCGAACATGGCGCCGCGCGAATAAAGCGCCTGCTCCTGCGGCGACAGGATGAAATAGCCGGTCGCAAGCGTCGCCACGATGACGAACAGGGCCGCCGGCAAAAGGCGCCGCGCGCGCCTGGCATAGAAGCGCCAGAGGTCGAGCCTGCCGGTGTCGCCGATCTCCTGCATGAGGTGGGTGGTGATCAGCCAGCCGGAGATGACGAAGAAGATGTCGACGCCGGCAAAGCCGCCCGGCAGGGCGGAGAGCCCGAAATGATAGGCGACGACGCCGCCGATGGCGAGCGCGCGCAAACCCTGTATGTCCGGCCGGAACGATGCTGCCAAGACGGCTCCTTCGTGCAAGCCCACCTCTTGGCCCACCGCTTGTCCCAGCCCGTCGCAAGTGTCGGCCGGGCAGGTTGACATCGCAATGCAACAAATCTTTCGCAGTGCAATATGGCAAGAAAAGGAAGGTCCTCTCCCACCGGCCGCGCCGCGCCGTCAGTCGCTCCGGATCTGGTGCATCAAGCCTCGCGCGCGAGGCTTGCCACCAGAGGATCGACGCCGGGGTCATCGAGGCTGACAGTGTGGGCCATCCGCATTGCCTGTCTCAGGCTGATCTTGGTGACGTCCCGCCGCATGATGACCGAAAMGAAGGCTGGCCCTGATCCAGTCAGGACAATGGCCCTGCCGACCAGAACCGGCTCAGAGATGGGGGCCCATTGCACGGCTACGATCGACGGCTCGCCGGTCTGGCGGCTGTTGATGCCGCTGAAATAGATCCAGTTCAGGCGCGAGATCACCACGCCGTAGTGGTTGTCGGGCGCCCGTGCTCCGCCATGGCTGTCGTCTGGAGCCCACCGCGTCGCGCGCCTGAAGGTGACCAACTCGGTCTCACGCTGCACGAAGGTGATCGAGCGCGTCAAAAGGTCGGGGCGGCCGGGAACTGAAAAATAGGTGAAATAGGTGCCACCGGCGATGGCCGGCGAGGGGGGATGCACCATGGTCTCATACAGTCTCTGGCGCAGCGATGCGTGGCTGTCGGTGGCTGCCGCGGCAGCGGGCTCGCGATAAAGATCGTTCTCGTCGATCTTGAAGAAGCCGCAGATCAGCCTGGCGGTGGCTTTGTTCGGAATAGCCTGGCCTTGCAGATAACGCTCGAACTGGGTGCGGTTGATGCCAAGCTCACGGCACACCGCACTCACGGAAGCGTGGCGTTGGACCAGCCGCCTGAGATTGGCGGCGAGATTCTCGCGAATTGGCACGACATCGCCCCCGCGACGTACGGATGCTTATTCAAGCGATAACTTATATTTTGCCAAACTCGCATGCGGCGACGGTTTCGCGAAGAGGGACTTTGGGCCAATAGCGCGGCCGGTCCGGTGACACGAAGACTGTACGGTTTTGACAGTTTGGCTATGCAAGCCCGCCAAATGGGCGTAATCCAGTGCCAAGAGCGACCTGGATCGGCCACTCGACATCCTGTTATGGAGGGCGGTTTGGATCACACCGGCCTGGTCGAGCTTCTGGACTATACGCAAGCACAATTGAGCAAGATACGCCAGGCGGTGGCCGCGAGCGATCACGCCGGCGCCATGTTCACCATCGATTGCCTTATCGGGGCGGCGGCCGAACAGACGAAATGCAAGCTCGCAAGCCTGGAGCATGYCGGGTTGCCAATTGGCAGAAATGAACCGGTTGGCCGGAAAAGGGCGGCGGATGACTATGAAGTCGGTGCGACACGGCCCGGCAAAGTGACATCATCGGGCAAGCCGGCGGCGCGGCGCCCTTGATCAGTCGGCATCGATCTCGCCGAGCAGCCTGACATATTCGGCCTCGGCTTGGCCGTAACTGCCATTGGCGAGTTCTTCCAATCCGGCGCGGTCGCGGATGACGATTTCGCCGCGGCGCGAACGGATCAGCGCGCGGCCTTCCAGCAACTGGAGGGCAACGGTGACGCCTGGCCGCCGAACGCCAAGCATGATGGCCAGGAATTCGTGCGTGATGGCCAGGGTTTCGCCAGGCACCCGGTCGTCGCACATGAGCAGCCACCGCGCCAGCCGCTCCTCGAGCTTCAGCCTTGCGTTGACGAGTGCGGTGCAACCGGCCTGGGTCTGGAGCGCGTTGACGAAGCGCAGCAGGAACATCCGCAAGGTCGCACTTGCTGCAAGTGCTGCGTTAAAGGGGCCGGCTTCGATGCGTATGGCCTCGCCTTCAAGCTGCACATAGCAGGCATGCACCGCACGGTCGTCGCCCATCACCAGCGAAGATCCCGTCATGCCTTCGAAGCCGATGAAGCCCACTTCGGCCTCGTGGCCGCTGGTCGTGCTGGCGACCACCGAACCGATGCCCCGTTCGATGAAGTAGACGGCCTCGATTGGAATATTGGGGCTCACCAGTATCTGGCGCAAAGGCAGGTCGCACCGCTGCATATGGGGCTCGAGCAGCGCGAGGTCATCCGCCGGCATGCGCCGCAATAGTTGGTTTCGATATTGATGGTTTTTGCCCCGATCAGTCATGGCACGCCCCAATGCAGGGCAAGAGCCATCCGATCTCCCAGCCGTCCGCGCCCCGTATCAACGTGCCGACGATCGCCCGTATAT
>NZ_JBFULQ010000279.1:0-7207 GCF_054049815.1 Mesorhizobium sp. P5_C1
CCGTGTCGCTGAGCGGCACGCTGGCGGTGCTCTACGCCGCCGGCGTCTCGCTCAACATGCTGACGCTGTTCGGCCTCGTTCTGGCGATCGGCATCGTCGTCGACGATGCGATCGTCGTGGTCGAGAACGTCGAGCGCAATATCGCCAAAGGGCTGGCGCCCAATCCTGCGTCGCACCTGACCATGGACGAAGTCGGAACGGCGGTCATCGCGATCTCGCTGGTGCTGATAGCCGTGTTCGTGCCGACAGCCTTCATCCCCGGCATTTCTGGGCAGTTCTACCTGCAGTTTGCGATCACCATCGCGGTGTCGACGGCGATCTCGGCATTCAATTCGCTGACGCTTTCGCCGGCGCTGGCCGCACTGCTGTTCAAGCCGCACCACGCCGCGGCGGCGCCGCCGCGCTTTTTCCTGGCACGGTTCGCACGGGCGCTCGCCGACGGCTTCAATCGCGGCTTCGACAGGGTCGCCCATTGGTATTCGAGCATCATCCGCGTTCTGGTCGGCTCGTGGATAACGATCGCCGCCATGCTGGGCGTTTTCGCTGCCCTCATCTGCGCCACGGTCTACATGGTGCAGGCGGTGCCGCGCGGTTTCATTCCGACGCTCGACCAGGGCTATGCGATCGTCGTCGTCCAACTGCCGGACGGCGCCTCTCTGTCGAGGACCGATGCGGTCATTAAGCAGGCGTCGCAGATCATCCAGAAAACGCCAGGCGTCGACTACGCAGTCGCCTTCGCCGGCTTCTCCGGCGCGACCTTCACCAACGCCAGCAATGCGGGCGTGATCTTCGCCAGGTTCAAGCCGTTTGACGAGCGACTGAAAGCCGGCCAGTCGGCGACCAAGGTCATCGGCAATCTGTTCGGCAGCCTGCAAACCATCAAGGAAGCCTTCATCATCGCACTGCCGCCGCCGCCGATCCGCGGCGTCGGCAATGCTGGCGGCTTCAAGCTGCTGATCCAGGAGCGCAACAGCGCCGACATGCGGCAGGTCCTGGCGCTTGCCAACGACATCGCCGGCCAGGCCAACAAGACGCCGGGGCTGACAGGCGTGTTCACGACGTTCTCCGCGTCGAGCCCGCAATTCTTCCTGGCGATCGATCGCGACAAGGCGCGCATCCTGAACGTGCCGATCCCCAACATCTTCGAGACGCTGTCGATCAATTTGGGCACCGCCTACGTCAACGACTTCAACGCTTTCGGGCGCGTCTACCAGGTGCGGGCGCAGGCCGACCAGGCGTTCCGCCTCGATCGCGCCGACATCTTGAAACTGAAGGTGCGCTCGGCGACCGGCGCGCTGGTTCCGCTCGGCACGTTGATCGAGATCCGCGACGTCACCGGCCCGGCGCTGGTCCAGCGCTACAACATGTACGTCTCGGTGCCGCTGCAGGGCAACGCCGCGCCCGGCGTTTCCACGGGCGACGCGCTGGCATTGATGGAAGGGATCACGGCAAAGACGCTGCCGGCCGGTACCTCCTATGAATGGACCGAGCTCGCCTATCAGGAGCGCAACACCGGCAATGCCGCTGTCTATATCTTCGGACTGTCGGTGCTGTTCGTGTTCCTGGCGCTGGCGGCGCAATATGAAAGCTGGGTGCTGCCGTTCGCCATTGTGTTGGTGGTGCCGCTCGGCGTGCTCGCGGCGTTGATCGGCGTGTCTTTCCGAGGCCTGGACAACAACATCCTCGTGCAGATCGGCCTCATCGTGCTGATCGGGCTTGCCGCCAAGAACGCGATCCTGATCGTCGAATTCGCGCGGCAGGCGGAGGAACGCGGCCTGTCGGCCGCCGAGGCTGCCGTCGAAGCCTGCCGGCTCAGGCTGCGGCCGATCCTGATGACCGCCTTCTCGTTCATCCTCGGCGTCGTGCCGCTGATGATCGCAACAGGCCCGGGCGCGGAAATGCGCCAGTCGCTCGGCACCGCGGTGTTCTCCGGCATGCTCGGCGTCACCTTCGTCGGCCTGTTCCTGACGCCGGTGTTCTACGTCACGCTCAGGTCGCTGTTTTCACGGCGCAAGCCCCGTGCCGAGGCCGCGCCTTCGGGGCCGGCAGAGGCGCCATCGGAGACGGCCGCCAAGTAGGTTACGAATTCGTCGCGCCGGGCGCGGCTTTATCGGCGCGGCGCAGCAACGATCCCGGTAGCGACGCGCAGTATTGACCTTAACCTGGGAGGAGTAGGGAGATCTTCACGCGCGGCGCGAAAAAACAACGCAAATACAGCTGATTGGTTACGACGTAGGTATTCTCGCAGATATGGTATTGGTCGTCCGGGGATTCCTGCACGCGGTCCCGTGGGATGATGAAGTTATGCGGCAAGTAAATGTAACCGCCGTCGCCCCTCATCCGCACCGAAGAACGAGGTATGGCGCGGCAATCAGAACCACCGCAACACTTGAATTTCGTCTGCGGATCGAACTTGTTTTCGTACCAATCATGGGCGCTGGCGACTGTTGCGGCGGCGATACACACCGCCGTGACGATGAACCTTCGCATGGCCTTCCTCAACTATCTGGCAGGCGCTGCTCCTTCGAGCGTCCATGTATATTAGCGTTCCTTTAGAAATGYCATTGACCCTCGGCTGACTGGCGCAAGTCGGCCCCATGGCCGACTTTCCCGCACCCAATATTCCTGCAAAGGATGATCTTGCTTTTGAGGGCAACCACCGCCCGCAACACAAAGGCTTCAACGGTTTTATGCGGCCAATCGGACGTCTGCCGGGCCGCATCCGGTCAGCCGTCACTCCGGCAACCCCGCGAACCGCATCTGCTTGATCCAGCGGTCGAGGCTTCCGGGTGCGGTCCAAATCTTGTCCCACTCCCTGCGTTCTTTACTGATGGATTCACTGGGAGTGTTTTTGAGGAAAACCGTAAGCGCTTCCTTTGCCTCTCGTTTGTTTCCTAGACAAGCCTGGATCCCCGCAAGCATGCGCTGTGCGCCGCTCGGGATTCTGGACATTTTCCGCATCGCCGCCAGCGCTGCCCGACAATCATTCTTTTCCCAAAGCGCCCAGCCCATCTGCCAGTGGAACCAGTCAGGGTGGAAGGGATCGATGCCCTTGGCCTGCTCGATCCGATCGATCGCTTCGTCGGCGCGGCCAACATACAACAGCACGTTCGTACTCATGACGAGGATATGCGAGTCGCTGGGGTTCAAGGCGATCGCCTGATCGTACTGGGCAAGGGCCTGCTCGACCTCTCCTGCTTCGGTTTGGATGCTGGCGAGGACCTCATGCGCTCCAGCGTCATTAGGAGCGAGCAGGATGGCCTTGTCGGCGTTTTCGGCAGCGAGTTTCAACGCCTCGTCCCGGTTGTGTTCCTGCGCGTGCCACCCGAATACCGCGTCATTGCGATAGGACCAGGCCAGCCCGATATAGCCGAACTGGGAGTTCGGATCCGCTCCGATCGCCTTGAGGCTGAACTGCCTTAACTGACCGTTCCCCTCGGCTGAGATATCCTCTCCGATCTTGGCCCTCCCCATCAGGTAGTAGCGGAGCGCGCTGACCTGCGCGGCGCCGCTCCTTGGCAGCGGGCGCTCGATGCTCTGCCCGACCCGATCCGCAAGGGTTCGGATGATCTCCTCCTGGACGACGAAAAGATCGCCAATCTCCCGGTTGTAGGTGTTGGCCCACACATGCGATCCATCATGCGCATTCAGCAACTGCGCGGTCACTTTCAGCCGGTCTCCAATCTTCTGCTGGCTGCCTTCGAGCAGGTAGTCGACGCCGAGTTCATCTCCGATCTGTCTAATGTCAACCGCCCGGCCGCGGTACTTGAAGCTCGAGTTCCGGGCGATGACGGCATAGGTCTTGCTCCGCGCAAGCTCGGTGATGATCCCCTCGGCAACGGCATCACTGAGATATCCCTTGTCCCCGCCAGCACTGAAGTCGTCGAAGGCAAGGATTGCAATCCTCGGCATGTCGCTCGAACGAACTGGGGCGGCTCGCCATGTTTCCGCGCCGTAGTATGCGCCGATCGCTGCCGCGACGAGCACGATCGCAGCAAGAATGAGCCCGCGTTGCGAAAACCGTGTCTTGGCTCGTTCCACGCCGGCCGCGGCGTTTGCGTCCGCCGCCTCGGATGGATCGGCATTCAGTCGGTAGCCTCTCTTGGGCAAGGTTTCCACGATCGCATGCGCGTCGTCCCCCAATGCGCGGCGAATATCGGCAATGCATTGGGTCAGGCTGTCATCGGTCACGAAGGTATCGGGCCAGACCGCGCGCATCAGCGCGTCCTTGGACACGATCTCGCCCGGTCGCGCCGCGAGCACGCAGAGCACCTCGGTGGACTGGCTGCGAAGGTCGACCGCTTTACCTTCGGCGGTTCGGAGTTGTTTGCTTTTCGTCAGCGAGAAAAATCCGCCGAATGTGATCGTTTCAGCAGGTTTCGGGTCAATTTCAGGAGCCTTTCGGGACATTTCACCCTCTTGGCGCGCTTCCTAGCTTATCCCTTTCGGCCTTCGCTTCCAAGTGATCCCACCAGTGCCGGATTGGACGGGAGGAGGACATGAAACGCGCCAAGCTCATCATCGCTCTCGCTCTTCTCGTGACAGCGCCAACGGCTGCGAAAGCGGATTCCCGCATCGCGAAACTCTGCGGCTCTGACCATGTCATCGAGGCGGCCTCCGACGACGTCCGTCCCAACCCCGGCGGTTACTATGCCGCCAGCCTTAGGTCGATGGACGACTGCATGTTCACCGCCTTCGCTGTTACAATTCTTCTGACCGACCAGGGGGAGCTAATCAGGATCCCCAAAGTGAAACCCATGACTTCCATGGCCGAGTGCAGAGCTTGGACCCATCAACAGGAGTTCATGCGCGTACTCCCCGGCTATCTCGCCAGCTTCCATTACTGCGACTACGCATCGGAGGCATCAAAACCGTGACCTTGCAGGTTCCTGGCTGTTCACGCTTGGACCGAAGGATGACACGAACGCGACCAAGGTCGTCGAGATCGGACCCCGTCCCGCCGGTCAGGGCGAGCGCGTATTTGCTGCGCGTAAATCGGGTCGGTGCGCCAAGTGCCAAGACGCCCCTAGCTCGCGGTTGCTGCCTGAACCTTTTTGGGCGCGGCCCGCTGCCGGCGCATACGGCGTTTGGTGACGAACTTGAGGGCAACCGGCGGCTCGTTTGACAGCGCGCCGACCACGGCGTCGACCATGCCATGGGCGACGAAATCCGCGTTCATGTCCTGGGCCAGCCTGGCGGTCGCCTCCTTGTCGTCATTGCCGGTTTCCGACCAGAACACGATGCCCACCCGCAGCGCCGCCTTCGCACGCTTCAGCCGGCGAACCAGGAAACGCGCGTGCTTGACGGAATCCCGGTTCAGGAAGCTGATCACGACGGTGTCGATGGCATCGAGCTCGAGGCGGCGGATGCTCGCCGGTTCCATCTCGGCGAAGCCCGCTTTCGATGCTGTCGCGCCCTGCACTTCCAGCACCTGTGCCAGCATCGCGGCCGCGGCATCGTCGAGCTCGCCACGCCCACCGGCACAAAGCACCGACATGTCAGTGCCATCGGGCAGGTCGGCCTCGTCCACGCCGGCGCCATCGCCATTATCGCCGGGCTCCCCGGCCTCGGCCGGGTCATCCTCCTCAACCGCTTCCTGTTGCGCCTCATCGTCGAGGTTGGCCACCAGCGTCAGGGCACTGTCCGCCACCTTCCGTCTTTGCAGGTCGCCCATGACGCCGCGCACACGGTCGCGCTCGCCCAGCAGAAGTGCCGGAATCGCCACCTTGTCGTAGAATTCGAACAGATATTTCTCTTCCAGCATCTCCTCGGCGTGGTCGGTGGCTTCCTCCGGATCGCCAGCCAGCAGCCGCTGGTAGAGGCGCGCATGGGGCTCGAGCACGGGCTCGTTGCCGAACAGCACGTCGAGGAACTCGAACTGCGGCACGTGTCTGCCCAGCACCACCAGGCAGACGGTGAGCGGCGTCGACAGGACCAGCCCGAGCGGCCCCCAGAGCCACGTCCAGAAGATGGCCGCCACGATGATCGCCAGCGATGACAGCCCCGTTCGCGARCCGTAAAGCCAGGGTTCGACGACGTTGCCGGTGACCAGTTCCATCACCACGAACAGGGCGGCCGTCCACAGGACGAGCGACCAGCCGGGTGCCACGGCCAGCGCCAGGAACAGCGGCAGCAGCATGCCGATGGCCGGGCCGATATAGGGAACGAAACGCAGCGCCAGCGCCAGCAGCCCCCACAGCAGTGCATTGGGAATGCCGAGGAACCACAGTCCGAGCGCAATCGGTATGGCGTAGACGATGTTGACGATCAACTGCATGAGCAGATAGCGGCCCACCCGCTTGGCAGCATCCTGCAGCGCCTCGGTGGTGCGGTGAAGGTCGCCATAGCCGACAAGCCGGATGAAGCGGTCGCGCAGATCCTCCCGTTCGAGCAGCATGAAAATAACCACGACGATGATCAGTCCGGCCGATCCGAGCGGGCTGATCAGCGGACCGACGATGCTCTGCAGGACTTCGAGCGGCTTTTGGCGCGCGACGATCTCGACGGGCACCGGCTCGCGCGCCGGCTTGTCGGGAGTGGCCGCCGGCGGCGAAGCGTCCTGCCTGTCTATCTCCTGTCCGACACGCTCGACCACGTCGCTCAACCTGGCAATGATGCCTCCCCCGACGCCGGTTTCCTTGAGTGAACGGATCTTGGTCAGGATGTTGATCTGGTAGGTCGGGATGTTCTGTGCCAGTTCGCTGACCTGCGAGGCGACAATGAAGCTGAACAGGGCGAGTGCCGCGAAAGCGCTGAGAACGCTGACGATGACAGCCGCGATCCTGGGGATGCCGACGCGTTTCAGCGCCGCGACCAGCGGCGCGAGCGCRAAAGTCAGCAACAGCGCGATGGCGATCGGCAGGAAAACCTCGCGCCCGAAATACAGTGCCGCCACCGTCGTGACGGTGGTCGCCACATTGGGCAATGAGGTTCGCGGGTGGGGCGCGGCGGCCGAAAGAATGTCCTCCAACCCATGCGCTGGAGACGCCATGCCGTTTCGACGATTGGTCGCCACTTGGTCTCTCCCCTGCCAACGGTCATGATCGGGCATATTGAGCCGGCGTGCAACTTTCGCCGGTGACGAACTGCTCGTCACCGGCTGCAGGTCGATGATCGGGATGGCGCGAGATGGCCGCGCGACGAAGCAATGGCGCCGGGAAATCTCCGGCCAGCGCTATCCCGGCCGCGCCTTGGCGATGGTAGACGT
>NZ_JBFULQ010000280.1:0-7201 GCF_054049815.1 Mesorhizobium sp. P5_C1
TTCAAGGACAAGACCAGCGAGGCCGTATCAAACGGCAAGGCTCCGAAGGGTTTCCCGTCGGACCTAGTCCGATCAGCCCAGCGGAAGCTGTTCATGATCGACAATGCCGCCGAACTATCAGACCTGAAGACGCCTCCAGGCAACAGGCTTGAGCCGCTGAGAGGCAACCGTGCGGGTCAGCACTCGATCCGCATCAACGATCAATTTCGCATCTGCTTTCGCTGGGTGGACGGGCAGGCCGAGGATGTGGAAATAACCGACTACCATTGAGGTTTCAAATGCTGAACATCAATCCATTTATCCATCCCGGAGAAATCCTCCGCGAGGAATATCTCGTACCGCTTGGCCTGAGGCCTTACACATTGGCCAAGAAGCTGCATGTGCCGCGCACGCGCATCGAGCGCCTGGCCAGCGAGACGACACCGGTAACGCCCGACACCGCTCTGCGCCTCGCGAAGTTCTTTGGAACCACGCCGCAGTTCTGGATGAACATGCAGGCGAGCTACGACCTTGCTGTCGAGGGAGAGGCCAAGAAGGCAGATATTGAAACGATCGAAAGCCTGGAGACTGCGGCTTGAGGCAGGCGGCCCGCCTCGAGCCACCGACGGTGCAGCGAAAAAAGGTTCCGACGATCTGTCGGATCGCCTCAGCCTGCCGCGTCCTTGGGATGCCGACACGATGATGTCGGCGCCAACCCAGGGAGATCATGTCATGTCGGTTCTTTCATCCATCGGTCGCATCGCAACCCAATATGCGGCGGCACGTGCCCGCCATCGCAGCGAACGCATCCTGCTCTCGCTGCCCGCCGAATTGCGCAAGGACATCGGCTTTCCGGAACTCTTCGACGCGCAGAACAGCCGCCGCGCGGCCACCTTCTCGGCCAAGGTCATATGACCGCGATCAGCCTGCCTCTGCCTCTGTCGCTCAATCCCGCCGGTTGCCCGGTCTGTCCGGGCCCGGCCGAGAAAAATTTCGCGGCCCTGTAGGATTGCCGTCACCTCATGCGTCCTATGGTTGGCAAGGCCAAGCCAAACGCAAAGAGGAGCAAGACATGACTGACCAGACCCCCGTTCAGCCCGCGCCGAAAGTGCTCGGCGGATTAACCCCCTATCTGCAGGTGGACGGAGCCTTCAAGGCCGCTGAATTCTACAAGAAGGCCTTCGGCGCCGAGCAGGTGTTTGCCTATCCGCCGGACGAAAAAGGCCGCACCATGCACATCCATCTCTACATCAATGGCTCGACGCTGATGCTGGGCGACGCCTACCCCGAGCACGGCCACCCGCATCAGAACCCGCAGGGCTACACCATGCAGCTGCATCTCCAGGACGACACCATCGAAAGCTGGTGGCAGCGCGCCATCGACGCCGGCTGCGAAGAAGTGGTGCCGCTGCAGGTGATGTTCTGGGGCGACCGCTGGGGCCAACTGCGTGACCCCTTTGGTGTTGCCTGGGCGATGAACGCCCCGGTGAAGTAATAGGCGAGCAACAGCACCTCTTTCCCCAGGAGTGATGCGCTCATCTGCGCCGGGTCGCATCCCTGCCGGCCCGGCGCCCGATTTTCAGCAAGAGGAATATGCCATGTCCTATGTCGATGGTTTCGTGCTTGCCGTGCCAAAGGCCAAACTCGAAGACTACAAGAGGCTGGCCAACCTCGCAGGCCCCATATGGATGGAACACGGCGCGCTCGCCTATGTCGAATGTATCGGCGACGACGTGCCCTATGGCGAGGTCACCTCGTTTCCGCGTGCCGTTCAGGCAACTGACGACGAGATCGTCGTCTTCGCCTGGGCGGTCTATGAATCCAGGCAAAGCCGAGACACGGTGATGGCCAAGGTGATGGCCGACCCGCGTTTGACACCCGATTGGGGCCCCATGCCGTTCGATATGAAGCGCATGATCTTCGGCGGCTTCCAGCCCTTCATCGAGCTTTGAGCAACTGAGCCCCCATCGCTTCGTCATCCTATGGCGGAGCAAGGAGCGAAGCGACGCGGCGCAGACCATGGGATCCATGCCGTCACGTTAAAGCATTGAAAACGGTGAAGAATTCCGTTCCGCCGCATCCTTCGATCGAGGTCCCGGAATGGATCCTCGGGTCTGCGCGACGCCGCTTCGCGGCTGCTCCGCCCGTGCATGACGAAGCTGGGGTTAATCTGCCACCCGCGCGCTAATCCAGCCTATCCAGCAGCGGCTTGAGCCGATCGCCATAGCGCTTCCATAGATCGACCGAGCCCTGATACATTGGCTGGCGCACCTGCGCGGCGGATGCCGTGCGCACCGGCCGGTCGGTCTCGTGGAACGACAGCACCGCATCGTTCCACGGCAGGCCGAGATGGGCGATAAGCGCCCGCGTCTGCCCTTCCTGGTCGGCGACGAAATCCTCATAGCGCACATCATGCACCACCCCAGGCAGCACGGCATGCCAATGCGCCATGATGTCGGTGTAGAGGTTGTGGAAATCGGCGAGTTCGCCGAGGTCGTAGCCGTAGCGATGGCTGTCGCCGCGGAAATGCACCTTGTAGATCGACAGGCACGTCGCCGCCGCGTCGCGGGCGCAATGGACGATCTTGGCTTTCGGCAACATCAGATGGAGGAAGCCGACGAGCAGGAAATTGCCCGGCATCTTGTCGGTGACATGCTTGAAGCCGGGAAAGCGGGCGTGCAGCATGTCGAGATAGGCTTCGCCAGCCTCGGCAAAAGCCTTGTCGGGCATGTCGGCGATCCCGGCCGGAAAGCCGCCCTTCATGGTCAACGGAAACTGCTTGCCTACCGCCATCTTCAGGATGTTGAGCTCGCCGGCGCCATAGACCTGGGGATGGCTGGCGATGATCTGCTCGATCAGCGTCGTGCCGGAGCGCGGCATGCCGACGACGAAGATCGGCGTGTCGTCGGCAATCGAGCTGGGCTTGTGTTTCTCGAAGAAGCCGGCATCGAAGGTTGCTTTCATGGCCTCGAATTCGGCGCGCGTCCTGGCCGCATCGTAGTCGATGCCCTTGCGGCGGATCGCGTTGCCTTCGGCGAAATAATCGAAGGCCCTGCCGTAATCCTTCAGATCGTCATTGGCCTTGCCGRGGCCGAAGGACAACTGCATGCGCGCCAGGCTATCCTGCGGCGCCTTGGCATGCTGAGCCTCCATGCCGGTCAATTCGCTGTCGCGCTCCTTCTGGCGCTTGACCTGCGTCAGCATCAGCCAGGCTCTGGCCATGCCGGGGTCGACCGCCAGCGCCTGCCGAAACAGGTCGGCGGCTTCATCGAGCTTGCCCTTTTCCATCAGCCCGACGCCCAGCCCGTGCAACAGGTCCGCGTCCTTCGGCCGGATCGTCAGCGCCTCGCGGAAGACGGCGAGCGCCTCGTCCAGACGTCCGGCTTCTTGCAGCGTTTCGGCAAGTCCGATGCGGGCGCGGACATGGAAGGGATTGCGACTGACCGTGCCGCGATAGATCGCTTCGGCCTCCTCGAACTGGCCGAGCTGCTTCAGCGACGAGCCAAGATTGTCGCGCGCCGCGAGCTGGTCCGGCCGGATATCCACCGCACCGCGAAAGAAATCGATGGCGGCTGCGATGCGGCCGAGATCGCGCATCACCGTGCCGAAATTGTTGAGGAAATCAGGATTTGTGGGCTGCAGGCTCACCGACTGTTCGATGAGATCGAGCCCCTCTTCGCTGCGCCCGGTCTGGTGAAGCAGCAGGCCGAGGAAATGCGCCGCGGCCGCATGATTGGGCTTGCGCGCCAGTACCTGGCGGTAAAGCGCCTCGGCTTCCTGCCGTCGCCCGGCCTGGTGCAGCTGCAGGGCCTGCTGCACATACTGGTCCAGCCCCAGCGGTGGCTGTCCTCCAGCGCCAGATCTGGCTCCCGCGCCCGCCGCTCTTCTCTGATCTCTGTTAATGGGAAACCTGCCGTGTTTTTCCGCCGGCCGCGATCTAAGCAATTCCGGGAAAGGTATGAAACGGTTTTCCGTCCGGAATTGCGCCAAACAAGGAGATAGATCGGTTCGGCGTTTCAGTGAAACGATGAACCGATCTAGGCCATCGGCGCTTCAGGTTCAAGGCTCGCTTGGTATCCGTCAGCGCAGAAGCGATCAAATCAGCCGGTTGGCCTCCGCAACTTGCCTGGCACGCCGGAGCGTTCCGTCGGTATCGGCGACCCTTCGCTTTGCCGCTTCGTCACTCCTGACGGTCAGCCGCGGCGACAGGATGGGCGTTGCCGTCGCTTGTTTAGCCAATGGGCCGATCGCGACTGTAGCTCCTGCCGATGTTGTTTCGTTAATCATGAAATCTCGTCCTTTCATACGTAAATAAAACAAAAATACCGGGAGAAATGTTCCCGCCAGACTTCAAATAATTTTTGATATCTATGGGCTTGTATCATCGTTTTCCTGAAAGTTACAGAAAGCAATTTTCTGAGCGAAGCCCGATTTTTATTTTAAATCGCCTTGATTAAATTGCGGCAAAGGCCTATATGTACAGGATCGCTTTGGGTAGAATTGGCACCTCGCGGCGTCAGAGGTTCTCGACCCGCCAATCTCATTCCAAATCACCGATACTGGCCGCGTTCCGCGACCTCATCTCACCCCTCGAAAGACCCACATGAACACCGGGACCGTAAAGTTCTACAATGGCCAGAAGGGCTTCGGCTTCATTCAGCCGACCGATGGCGGCAAGGACGTTTTCGTCCATGTCAGCGCGCTGGAGCGCGCCGGCTTTCCTGGCCTCGCCGAAGGCCAGAAGCTGCAGTTCGAGTTGGAGCGTGACACCAAGGGCCGCGAATCGGCCGCCAATTTGCAACTGATCTGATCCGGCCGAATTCGATGAACGCTGACCACGGATGTACTGGCAGCTCTCGAAAGCGGCTTATTTTCAGCAATTGCCGGAAATAGGAAAGCGGGGCTCGTCCCCGCTTTTTTGCTTTTCAGGGCCGCTGCGGAAGCATCAAGGCAAGACAATGACCGATCGCACCACCCACTCCATCGCCCATTTCGCGGCACCCTTCGTGCTCGGCGGACTGGAAGGACAGCTGCCGGCCGGCGACTACGACATTGATCACGACGAAGAGGTGATCGAGGGCATGTCGCGGCTTGCCTGGCGACGCGTCGCCACCTTCATCCATCTGCCGGCAAGGGCCGTGAAAAACCCGACCACCAGCCAGCTTGTCGCCATCGATTACCTCGAACTCGAAACAGCGCTGAAGCGCGACAGGGAGAATGCAGCATGATCCGTTTCCAGCAGAATGCGCGCCCGCGCACCGACACGCCCTCGCACCAGTTTGCGATCGGTCAGACTGTCCGCATGAAGAGCCGCACCGGCCTCGTCCAGAAAACCGCGGAACTGTTCCAGATCAAGAGCAGGCTGCCGGTCAAGGACGGCTCGCCGCAATACCGCATCCGCAGCGAGCAGGAGACCCATGAGCGGGTCACCACGGAAGACAATCTCGAACCGGCCGACAACCCGGTCGTTACTGACAACCCGGTCGTCTGAGCGCCCAGCAAAGCCACGCCAACACACAACAGGAGCACGACATGTCCAAAGGTCAACAGCGAAGCAATCGCGAAACGCGCAAGCCGAAGAAGGACAAGGTCGTGGCCAAGCCAGCCTCCCCGTTCGGCTCGTCGGTCAAGCAGGCAGAGAGTAGCCTGAAGCCGAAGTCGAAGGGCTGACCAGCCCAGGGGCGCCTCRTGCGTCCCCCCGTCKCCCACTTTGTGAGGCGACGGACTGACACGACACGTTTGCGCAACACCCCGCACACGGAGGCGCGCTTGAACTTCGTCATCGAGTTCTACCGGTCGCGCGACGCCGACGAAGCCACGCTCGACAAGGTATCGCTGGAAGCGCCGAACCTGCGCGCCGCCCTGCAGGGCGCAACCGCGCTGTTCCACACGCTGGCCATGCCGCAAATCCCCGATCGCCTGCGCATTTCCGACGAGGACGGCAGCGAGCTTTACGCTGGCCCGGCCGACGGGGCGTATCCAGCGGAGGTGTGAGCGAACGCCTCGGTTTTCCCTTCCCTTTGTGGGAAAACGCTAAACACGCCCAGTTCCCGTCAGCACGGTCCGCCGTCGATGACGCGATAGTCCGCGGCGCGGGCTTCGCAGGCATTGGGGAAGGTGCGCAGTTCGCCGTGGCGGCGCGCGCACACCGGAGCATATTCGCGGGTGCAGAACGTCTGCTCTTCGCCGCCGCCGCCCCCACCGCCGTCGCGGCACGGACCGTCGCGCACGATGCGGTAGCCGGCCCGGTCGGCAAGGCAGGCATTGGCAAAGGTCTGCCGGTCGCCGCCGCGCCGGGCGCAGACGGGCTCGTACTGCCTGCTGCAATACTGTGGTTCGGGCCGTGGCGGACGCGGACGCGGCCCTGGTCCCTCATCGACGACGACAGTGCAGGCGGCAAGAATTGCCGACAGGAACAGGATGGCAAAACCTTGCCGCGAAAAGACTGTCGCCAGAAACTTCATGTTGATCTCTCCCTCGATCCCGTCCCGGGAAGACGATCCTTGCCATTCCATTGCCAAATGCAACCCCCGTTTGCAGCCTCCCGCCGGAAACGATGCGCGGAGCCATGGCACCCATCAGCCCCATCCCGCTGATGGCCACGACATCTGGCCCATTCGTGGCCGCGCTCTGGGCCGATGACCCGGCCGGCAACCAAGCCTATGTCGAGCCGCATCGATGCTCAGGTCAGTCGATCCATGCGTCGGGATGCGCCCATTGTGGCGGCCCGCGGCGCTATCTTGCAACCTTCACGTTTCCGTGCGATAAATTCCGTGTTCGGGCATTTGCGACCCGGAGAGCGGAACGTTTTGGACGACCTTTCCCCGATACTGTGAATCTCTGACGGCCCCGTTTTCGGCGGGGGGTTTGACCATGCGCCAATGCATGACTGCCGAAGCAACCACCGGGACTTGCCCATTGCGCCAGGCGGCGGGCAGGACCACCAGACTGAACGGGTGAAGGAGTTTCCCCAATGGCCCAGACCGGCACCGTTAAATTCTTCAACGCGACCAAAGGCTTCGGTTTCATCACGCCCGATGGCGGCGCCAAGGATGTGTTCGTCCATATTTCCGCGATCGAGGCCTCCGGCCTGCGCACGCTCGTCGACGGCCAGAAGGTCACCTTCGACGTCGAGCCGGATCGCATGGGCAAGGGCCCCAAGGCGGTCAACCTCCGCGCTGCCTGAACCATCGGGCGCCGTGCGTCCCTGACGCATGACGGA
>NZ_JBFULQ010000281.1:0-7187 GCF_054049815.1 Mesorhizobium sp. P5_C1
GACCTATGCCATGCTGTCGCGCGGCGAGGTGGTCGGCGTGTTCCAGGTGGAAAGTGCCGGCATGCGCAAGGCGCTGATCGGCATGCGGCCCGACTGCATCGAGGACATCATAGCCCTGGTCGCGCTGTACCGGCCGGGACCGATGGAGAACATCCCGACCTACAACGCCAGAAAGCATGGCGAAGAGGAGATGGCGTCGATTCATCCCAAGATCGACCACCTGGTGAAGGAGACCCAAGGCGTCATCGTCTACCAGGAACAGGTGATGCAGATCGCGCAGGAGCTTGCCGGCTATTCGCTCGGCGAAGCCGATCTGCTGCGCCGCGCCATGGGCAAGAAGATCCGCGCCGAGATGGACAAGCAGCGCGAGCGCTTCGTCTCGGGCGCGGTCGAACGCGGCGTCGGCAAGCCGCAAGCCGACTTCATTTTCGACCTGCTGGCCAAGTTCGCCGACTATGGTTTCAACAAATCGCACGCCGCCGCCTACGCGGTGGTTTCGTACCAGACCGCCTATCTCAAGGCGCACTATCCGGTCGAGTTCCTCGCGGCATCGATGACGCTCGATATGGGCAACACCGACAAGCTGGCCGATTTCCGCCAGGACGCGCTGCGCCTTGGCATCGAGGTATTGGCTCCGTCGGTGATATCAAGCTTCCGCGCTTTCGAGGTCGGCGAGAACCGTATCTATTATTCGCTGGCCGCGCTGAAAGGTGTCGGCGACGCGGCGGTCGAGCATATCGTTGCCCAGCGCGGCGAAAAGCCATTCAAGAACCTCGCCGATTTCTGCGAAAGGGTCGATCCCAAGATTGTCGGCAAGCGCGTCTTCGAAAGCCTGATCATGGCCGGCGCGCTGGATTGCTTCGGCCACGACCGCGCTGCGATGATGGCGGGCGTCGAGCGCATGATGGGGCTGGCATCCCTAGCGCAGCAGAACGCGGTCTCCGGCCAGCACGATATCTTCGGCGCCTCGCTCGGCGCCCAGTCGCAGGCGCTCAATCTGCCGGCGACCGATCCATGGCTTGCGGCCGATCGGTTGCACCGCGAATTCCAGGTGGTCGGCTTCTATCTCTCCGCCCATCCGCTCGATGAGTACAAGGCGGCCTTGCAGAAGATGCGGGTGCAAAACTGGGCCGAGTTTTCGGCGGCCGTCAAGCGCGGGGCGGCCGCCGGACGGCTGGCCGGCACGGTCACCTCCAAGCAGGAGCGCAAGACGCGCACCGGCAACAAGATGGGCGTCGTCGCCTTTTCCGATACGTCCGGCCAGTATGAGGCCGTGCTGTTTTCCGAAGGACTGGCGCAGTATCGCGACCTGCTCGAGCCCGGCCGCTCCGTCGTCATCACCGTTGCGGCCGAGGACAGGCCGGAAGGCGTCAATTTGCGCATCAACTCGGTGCAATCGCTGGAGGACGAGGCAAGCCGCATCCAGAAGGCGTTGCGCATTTTCGTACGCAATGCGGCGCCGATCGGCACGCTGGCCGGCCAGCTTTCAGTGAGGGGCGAAGGCCAGGTCAGCTTCGTGTTGATCAAGGAAGATGGCGAGGGGGAAATCGAGATCGAGCTGCCCAATCGCTACCGGATCTCGCCGCAGATCGCCTCGGCGATGCGCGCCGTGCCCGGCGTGGTCGAAGTGGAATTGGTATGACGCCCGCTCTTGCGGGCCTCCGGCAGCCTGCCGGGCGGCAGTTGTCGCGAACGCCGGCGCGATCGTCATGAAAGCGGCGGAAGACAGCTCAACAATCGCGCAGCTGCGCGACAGGCTGCGCAGGCTCTATCACGGACGCACCCCGGCGGCTTTCCGCTTCCAGGTGGTGGCTGTCGTCATCGACCTCGCTATCATTGCCTTCTTCATCGCGACGCCGGTTCTTCAGGACAAGCCGTCATTCCTCTGGCTCGACTATGCGGTGGCCGCGCTGGTTGCTGCCGACATGGCCGCCCGCCTGCTGGCGTCCAACGACATGTTTCGGCTGATGAAGCAGCCGACATCGTGGGTCGATGGCTTCATCCTCTTGACGCTGCTGATGCCGACGGCGCTCGCCAATCTCGGCTTCCTGCGCATTCTGCGGTTGTGGTCTCTGTCGCGCAGCGGGTCGCTGTGGCGGCATTTCGAGATGCGCGGACTGCGGCCCTGGCGCGAGGCGAGCCAGGCGGTCATCAACCTCTTGACCTTCCTGTTCGTCATCACCGGCTTCGTCTACACGTTCTTCTTCCGCACCGGGACGGGGCTCGAAAACTATATCGATGCCCTTTATTTCACTGTCGCTACAGTGACCACGACAGGCTTCGGCGACATCGTCCTGCCGGGCATGGCCGGCAAGCTGACCGCGATCGCCACCATGATCATCGGCATTTCGCTGTTCGTGAGGTTGGCGCAGGCGCTGTTCCGTCCCCACAAGGTATTCTTTCCCTGTCCGCAGTGCGGGCTGCAGCGGCACGAGCCCGACGCCGTCCACTGCAAGTCCTGCGGTCATCTCCTCAACATACCCGACGACGGCAATTGACGGGCTGGAGGACCCATCCCGCCGGAGTAAGGATGCTATCCGCTCAGAACTGCGGGCCACCTATCTGGCTGTAGTTGACGCCGCCGAAGCTGATGCCGGTCAGGCCGGGCGCCGCCATCTTGCGCTTGTGACCATCGCGGCAGTCGAACACGGGCCACTCCGTCTGTTTGCAAGGTATCTCGCGGCACATTCGGCTCAGGCAATCGCCCTCGGTGAGCAAGAACAGGCTGTTGCCCAGGCGCCGAACCGTGCTTCCGTCGTCGGAACGCCAAGTCCAGGGAATGCGCAGCGAGGAAACGAAATCGCCGACAAGGCCACCGGTCCCGGAATGCGCGCGCAGGCTTGTTCGATAATGCGCCATGGACGCGGAATAGTCGGCCACGATCGTCGGGCCATAGGAGGAAGCCATAGGGCCACCCGACTCGAGAAGGTGCGTTCCCGCTTCGGCTTCCGCCTTGCCGGTGGCTACCAGCGTCGACATCAGTAAAACAGCGACGATCACAAGAGGCATCGTTGCACCATCTCACGCTTGCTCTCTGTTTCCAGGAGCGTCTCATCCCGCCGCCCCAGCTACAAGGCGGCAACGTCGGATCAGGGCACGAAATTCTCGTAGACTCAATCTCCCCCGGACTGGATCAGGGTCTAGGACGCGGCGATCTTCACCGGTTGTGGCGCTTTTCGCTGCAGATTGAGCAGATTGCCCATCAGAATCAGCAGTGCGCCACCGGCGGTGAAGGCGTCGATCTGCTCCTGATAGAGCAGCCAGCCGATCAGCGCCGATAGCGGCACGCGCAGGAAATCCATCGGCGAAATGACGGTGGCGTCGGCATAGGCAAGCGCACGGGCCATGCAGAAATGCGACGACATGCCGGTGAAGGCGATCAGCAGGATCCAGGGCCACAGCTCGAGCGGCGGGTTGCGCCACTCGTAGAGCGCCGGCACGAGGCCGAGTGCCGACTGAATGATCAGCATCCAGAAGATGATGCGCACGACGCTGTCCGTGCGCGTCAGCGACTTGACCAGCACCAGCGATATGCCGAAACAGACGGCGGCACCGAGCACGACAAGATGACCGGGATCGACGGCGCCGACGCCGGGGCGCACGATGATCACCACGCCGATCAGCCCCAGCACGATCGCTGCAAGCCTGGGCCGGGAGAGCCTTTCGCCAAGAAAAGTCACCGCTAGGATTGCCGTCCAGATCGGTGTGGTGAATTCGATCGAGATCAACACCGCCAGCGGGATCAGCGTCAGCGCGTAGAGCCAGGCCGCCTGGCCGGTATAATGGATGACGTTGCGGGCGATATGGGCGACGGGGCGCTGCGTGCGCATGGCTGCAAAGCCGCCGCTCATCATCACCAGTGGCAGAAGGATGAAAAAGCCGATCACCGAGCGCAGTTCCAACACCTGGAAGACGTTGAGCTCGGCTGTCGTGGCGCGGCCGGCGACCGACATCGCCAGGAACGAGGCGATCGACAGCGCCATCCAGAATGCGGCCTTGGGGATGGAGGGGGTAGGGACCATGCCCGCTATCTCGCAGGCCGGGGCCTTTGCCGCAATCGCTAGAAGCTGCATTCTTCTGGGCCAGTCGCAATGGCTGGACATTCCAAAACAGCCATCCTGCGGGCGGAACCTGTTACGGCAAGGGGCGTTGAATCCATATTGCCGTGCCTTGCGAGCCGTCCTGCCTTTTCGAAATCGATAGGGAGAGCCTCGATGAGATCATTCGCGCAATTCGTGCTTGCTGGCTGTCTGTTGGCTGCGGCTGGCGCGGCACATGCCGACGAAGGGAAATTTCTTCAGTCGTTCCAGGGCAATTTCGCCGGCAAGGGCATCGTCAAGGTCACCACCGAGGCACCGACGGTGAACGTGTCCTGCACGTTCAAGTCCAACGCCACGTCGACCTCGCTGTCGCTGGACGGCAATTGCCGCGGGCTGGTTATGGTGACGCGCGCCATCAGCGCGGAACTGACATCCAGCGGTGCGAAGTACAGCGGCACCTATGTCGGCTCTCGCACAGGGCCGGCACAGCTCAACGGCAGCCGCTCGGGCAACGCGATCAATCTCGGCATCCGCTGGGCCAAGGCGGTCAACGGTGATCGAAAGGCCCAGATGAAGGTCGAGAAGCGAGGCGAGAACGGCATGCGGCTGACCGTCACCGACACCGACCCGAAAACCGGCAAGAGCGTGGTGACGAGCAGGATCGATCTGCAGCGCACCTGACGAGCGTGCCGATGTTCAGGCGAGGCCGGCCTGCCAACGGTGATTTCCTGCGCTTGCGGCGCTCAGGTGCTTTAAGTACGCACCGCTCCGGTTTTCGGAAGCCAACATTCTCGGCTCGGCCTGACGTGAATCTCAACAAACCCAACAAGCAGGGTCAGTCCTCGATCGGCTCGGGCGGGTGGGCGTCGCGGCCCTTGCCGAACGTATAGCCGGTTTCCACCGCCCTGCGGCCGAACTTGTCGCGCAGGGCATCGATCGCGCTTTCAGCCAAGGCGCGTTTGCGCGATTGGACGTCTACCAGGTCGGGCGGGTCGGCCTTGTCGTCGTCCGAGAGGTCGCTGACGCCGATACCGAGCAGCCGATATTTCGTGCCGTCGGTTTCCTTGCGCAGAAGTTCCACCCCGGTCTGAAAGATGCGATCGGCGAGCCGGGTCGGATCGCCGAGCTGGCGGTTGCGCGTGCGCAGCTTGAAATCCTGGGTCTTGAGCTTCAGCACCACGGTGCGCCCGGCGATGCCGGATTTCTTCAGCCGTGCCGAGACCTTCTCCGAAAGCCCCCTCAGCACCGCGACAAGCTCTTCGAGCGAAGCGATGTCGGTGTCGAAGGTGGTTTCGGCCGATACGCTCTTGGCGTCCTGGTCGGGATCGACGCGGCGGACGTCCTCGCCGCGCGAAAGCCGGTAGAGCCGGTCGCCCATCGTGCCGTAGCGGCGCATCAGGTCGCCACGATCCATCTGCTGCAGCTGGCCGATGGTGCGGATGCCATCGCGTTCCAGCGTGGCGTTGAACGCCTTACCGACACCCCAGATCATCGTTACCGGCTGGGCTGCCAGGAAGCCGACCGCCTCGGCCTCGCCGATGACCGAGAAGCCGCGCGGCTTGCGGAAATCGGACGCTATCTTGGCGAGGAACTTGCAGTAGGACAGGCCGGCTGAAACGGTGATGCCGATCTCCTTTTCGACCGCAAGCGCAAACCGCGCCAGCACCACAGCCGGCGGCAGGCCGTGCAGCCGTTCGGTGCCGGCGAGGTCGAGAAATGCCTCGTCGATCGAGAGCGGTTCGACCAGCGGCGTCAGCGCCTGCATCATGGCGCGCACCTCGCGGCCGACGCGCACGTATTTTTCCATGTTGGGGCTGATGACGACCGCCTCGGGACAGGCTTCGAGCGCCTTGAACATCGGCATTGCCGAGCGCACGCCCTGGATACGGGCGATGTAGCAGGCGGTGGAGACGACGCCGCGCTTGCCGCCGCCGATGATCAGCGGCTTGTCCTTGAGTGCTGGATTGTCGCGCTTTTCGATCGCCGCGTAGAAGGCGTCGCAATCGATATGGGCCAGATGCAGCCGGTAAAGCTCCGGATGGCGCGCCAGCCGGGGGCTGCCGCAGCGCTCGCAGCGGCGCGTCTGGCTGCGCTGAAACGTCAGGCAGTCGCGGCAAAAACCGTGATCGGGATTGTTGACAGGGGCCGCCATCGCTGCGAACATAAAGAGAACAGAAGCAATGGTACGACAGTGCAAGGTCTGCGACAAGGCTGGCCTGGGGAGAACGCATGAGCACGACCATAGCGCCGCTGGTGCCCGAACTCTGGGCGGATTTCGAGGACCTCTTCGGCAAGCAGGGCGCCTGTTATGGCTGCTGGTGCACGCATTTCCGGCTGGCGCCGGCGGTGCGGCGCGAGAGCAGCCGCGAACGCAACAAGGACCACATCAAGGCGCGCATCGAAGCCGGTCCGCCGCCTGGCCTGCTGGCGTTCGAAGACGGCAAGGCGGTCGGCTGGATGCAGATCGGGCCACGCGCCGACGTGCCCGAATGGAACAATCAGGGCAGGGGGTCGGCACCAGTCGATGCCGCCGACGCCATGGATCCGGCCGTATGGGCGATCTCGTGCTTCTTCATCCGCACCAAGGCGCGCGGCAGGGGCATCACGCATCGCCTGGTCGAAGGCGGTATCGATTTCGCCCGCAGCAACGGCGCCCGGCTGGTCGAGGCCTGCCCGATAGACCTGTCCCGGGATTCGCGTTCGATCGGCCTGTTCGTCGGCTCGTCGCGGGTGTTCGAGAAGGCTGGTTTCGAGCGGCTCGTCGAGCGCAAGGCCGGCCGGCCGCTGATGCGGCTTGTGCTATAATCAGCTTTTGCGCCTTGGCGGCGTTGTATCTCACCTTGCGGTTGTGGCGGTAATTTCATACCAGACGAACGAGGCGGTCTTTCCAAGACGCGTTGCACGGAAACGGATTCAGTCGACGCGCTTTGGGCTTTTGTTTTATGCATGTCGTTGTCCCAAACCGCTGCGCGCTTTTGGGCACTATTAGGTCAAACGGAGAATTCGCGTGAACCGTGCCCTGCCATTCGTTTTTCTTCTTGCGTTGAGCGCGCCTGCTTTCGGCCAGACCGTCGACAGTCAGGGTGCGAAGCAATTGTCCGAAGACCTGGCCCGCTATGTCGGCAAACAAGCGCTCGACAAAGGCAT
>NZ_JBFULQ010000282.1:0-7175 GCF_054049815.1 Mesorhizobium sp. P5_C1
CTGGTCGAAACGGAAACTGATGCCCATGCCGAACTCATCACCGGGCTTGCGGCATTCGAGGCCTTTCAGAACGGCATCCGCGACCGTTGCATTGAACGCCCACAACGTGAGGAAATGACCGTCGTGGGCAGCTATCGGATGCTGGGCGAGTAATCGGGATAGAGGCGCATGAACATCCCTGGCGATATCCGCGATCCCTTCGATCGCCTGTTCGGGGAATTGCGCCCCAAGCTGCACCGCTACTGCGCCCGCATGACGGGCTCGGCCATCGACGGTGAAGACGTGCTCCAGGAAGCCCTGGCCAAGGCGTTCGAAGCCCTGCCCAACACCGGCCCGATAGCGAATCCGGAAGGTTGGCTGTTCCGCATCGCCCACAATGCGGCGCTTGATTTTCTGCGCCGTCGCGCCCGTGAAAAGGCCTTTTCCGATGAGGATCCGGACATGATCGTCGACCCGGCCAACCCCACCGTCGATCGTCAGGCCGCGGCCGCCGGCCTGCACACCTTCATGCGCCTTCCCGTCGCACAGCGAAGCAGCATCATCATGATGGACGTCCTGGGCTATTCGCTGCAGGAGATCAGCGCCATGCTCGACACCAGCATTCCGGCCATCAAGGCGGCGCTGCATCGTGGCCGCGGCCGCCTGCGCCAGCTCGCCGATGAACCCGAGGATCGCCCTTCCCCCAGGCTGAGTGCGTCCGAACGCCTGCTCCTCGACGCTTACATCGATCGCTTCAACGCCCGCGATTTCGATGCGGTGCGCGACATGCTGGCCGACGAGGTGCGGCTGGAACTGGTGGCCAGGGCGCGGCTGAATGGCCGCGGGCAAGTGGGCACCTACTTCCGCAATTATTCGTCGGTCCAGGATTGGCGTTTCGTGCCGGGCTTCGTCGAAGGCAGGCCGGCAGTCCTTGTCTGCGATCCAAGTGACCCGACGGTGCGGCCTTCCTACTTCGTGCTGCTGGGATGGCAGGCGGGCAGGCTTGCCGCCATTCGCGATTTTCGTCACGCTCGCTACGTTGCGGACAGCGCCGAGATGTCCGTCCTCTGAGGCAATTGTTCAGCGCCGGCGGTAGTTTCCGCTACTGCAACGACTTCAGCAGATTGTCGATGGTGAACGGATTGGACTTCGGCTTGGCCGGCGGCGGGCTGTCGTTGGCCTCCGGCGGCGGCGCACGCTCCACCTTCGGGGCCTGCTGCGCGGCCTTGCGTTCGGCCTCGAGCCTTGCCTTTTCCTGCGAGGCGATGCGTCTTGCCTCCTCCGCCTTCTGCCGCTCCTGCTCGTCGGCCTGCGCCTTGGCTGCCTCGTCGGCGGCCTGCTGCTGGGCCGCGGCCTCGGCATCTGCCTGGGCTTTCGCTTCGGCATCGGCTTTCGCCTTTGCATCCGCTTCAGCTTGGGCCTGCGCATCTGCTTGCGCCTTTGCCCTGGCGTCAGCCTCGGCTTTCAGCCGCGCCGCTTCCTCCTGTTGGCGCAGTTCCTCGGCCGCCCTGTCGCGTTCGTCCTGCAACGCCGCATAGTAGCGCACCTCGCGCCGCAGCCGCTGCTTTTCGAGCAGCGCCGCCTGCATCGCCTCGACGCGCCGCTGTTCCCTTTCCAGCGCGCGCTGGGTCAGGAACTGTGCCAGCGGCTCGCTGTCGAACTGCCGTTTCACGGCGCCGAACGGCCCCTCGGCGGTGAAGTTCACGACCGGCTCGGAGCCGACCAGCGCGTCGTCGCCGGGCCGATAGGTAATCGCCCCCTTGGCGGAAACCATGGCTGTGTTGAGGTCCGCAATGATGTCGGCGGACAAGGTCGCCGCCGGATTCTCCAGGCTGATCGGCGGTGCCCGCACCGTGCCGCCGGCAACCGTGAAGGCGACAGATGTATCCTTGGCGGCAAAACTGCCATCGGCGGCGATTTGCGGCGCGAAGGCGGCGGTCTTGGCCGCATCGATGTCGCGCCCGATCGCATCCGCCTTGGCGAGGAACGCGTTGAACGCATCGGGATTGACGCCGGCGACCTGCAAGCCCTTCAGCGCCGCCGTGCCGGAGCCGGATAAAGCCGCCACCATCGCATCGACCGACTTGCCGCTGGTCGACAGCGCCGTCGAGAAATCACCATTGCCGCTGATGCCGGCATTCGGCAGCACGGTCGCCAGATCGGCGCCGGCCAGTTTCATCTGGCCGGTGAAAAGTCCGGTGCCGTCATTGTTCTTCAATTCGAACAGGCCAGTCAGCGCACCATTGAGGAATTTCGCCTTGAGATCCGAAACCCGGATGCCTTCCTGGTCGAGCTTGAGCGAAAAGCCAGCGTCATAGGCGGTGGCGAACGGCCCGGCGGCAAGTGCCGCCGTCGTCAGGTCGAGGTCGGCGGTGAACGGCAGGCTGGATTTCTGGCTGAACGGAGCAGCCGGCCAGCCACCATTCTTGTCGCCCCCACTCTTATTGGCAAGGAAAGCGGAATCGCCGAACAGCGCCACCGCCATCGGATCGAGGTCAAGCTCGTCGAGCACCAGCGCCCCGGCCAGATGCGGCACGCCGTCCTTGACCTCGACATTGACGTCGCCGGACACCGCCGCCTCGTTCAGGGCGCCGCTGAGATTGTCCAGCACCAACAGGCCGTTGCCATAGTCGCCCTGCGCCGCGAGTGACGCCGACATGCCAGCGCCCATGCCAGGCAGGCCGATGCCGGTCGTCATCAGCCACGGCTCGATGTCGGCGGCATCGAGGTTGAGCTTGCCTTTGACGGTAGCCCCTTGCGGCGTGTCCGCAACGGTTCCCTCGAAACCGGCTTTGAAGTCGTTGCCGGCGAGGCTGAAAGTCGTCGCCAGGCCGCCGCCAAGCGTGCCCTTGGCCTGAACGTCCGTGCTCGCCTCGCCCAGCATGCCGAGCGGCAGCGCCGGCAGGCCGTAGAGCGCCAGCAGCGCGGTGGCGTCAGGGTTCCTGGCGTTGAAGGTCAGCGTCACCGGCGCTTCGAGCAACTTGTCCGCTGCTCCCTTCCCCGACAGCGATGCCGAAAAGGCCGAGCCGCCGGCCTTGCCTTGGCCGCTCACCGCCAGCCCCGTAGTGCCATCGCCATTGTCGGCGGCACTTGCCACAAGGTCGACGCGCGCATCCTGGAACAGCTCGGGATAGGCCGCCGCACGGCTTGCCAGCCCCTTCAGCACGGCATTGTCGGGATAGTGCTGGGCAGCAACGTCGACCAGCGGCTTGAGATCGACGGCAACCACCGAAGCGTCGAGCTTACCGGTCGGACTTGCCGGAAAATCCTTGATCCGGCCGGTGGCGCTGATCGAGGCGCCGGCCAACCCGCCCAACGACAGTCGGTCGATTTCAAGCAACCCGTCGCGCAGCCTCAGCGCCGTATCGACCGTGTCGGCGGTCAGGCCGCCGGCGCTGACCGGCCCGGCCTTGATCTGGAAATCCAGGTCGCGGTCGGCAAAGCGGTTGGCGCCCTTGTCGCTGACGAAGATCGAAGCGAAGGCTGCCAGCCCGTCGACATCGAGCTCACCGCCTTCGAGCCGCATCAGCACCGACGGTTTGGCATCGTCGGGCTGGCTGGAATCGATACTGCCGGAAAACTTCGCCTTGCCCAGGATCAATTCGAGATCGCTGAAGGCCTGGCGCTTTTCCGTGAGATCGACCGTGGCCTTGAAACCGGCGGCGGGCAGTCGGCGGATCGCCTCGTCGACATCCTTCGACAGCCAGGCGGCAAAGCCAGAAGGTTGCGCCACGGCCAGCAGCAGCGAGCCGGTGAAGCCGAAATGATTCTCGACGCTGAGCATGCCGTTGGCTTCCAGCGTGGTGCGGCCAGGCAGTGTCGCGGCGAGCGATTCCACCAACCAGCCGCCATCGGTCGGCTGGGCGGAAAGATGGACGTCGCGCACCGTGGTGTCGCCGGCGACCACCGCCGGCAGCTTGACCTCGACGGTGCCCGGTATGGTCGGCTTCGGCAGCTCGTGCAACGCTTGCTCAAGCGCCGCGATGCGCTGGTCGAGCGTCGCGCCGGCGCCGGCCTCGGCGCCTACCGCCTCGTCGAACTGCACCTGCGCGCCACTGGCCTCGATGGCGAAGCTCGGCTTCAGGCCGAGATCGACCGAAGCCTTGCCGTCGGCGGTGTAGGGATTGTCGAGAGGCCCCGTCTCGAAGCGGAATTCGTCGACACCGAGCTTCTGGTGGTCGAGCGAAAACTTGCCGTTCAGCCGAAAGCCCGGATCGGGCTTGCCAGCACTGACCTTCACCGTCTCGCCGTCGTTGCCGCGCAGCGCGGCGCTGTTCTTGTCGGCACCGGAGATCTTGAACTGGCCGGAGTAGACGGCGGCACCCTTGACGATGCCTGCATTACCGTCGGTTTCGATGACCAGCGGATAGGCATCGGGATCGGCCTTCAGCCGAAGCCGCATTTGCCCGGTGCCTTCGGCCTTGCCAGTGGACGCCACGACCGTGGTACGAAGGCCGTCGAGCCGCAGTGTGCCGTCCATGCGCCATGGCCCGGCCAGCGACTTGGCGGAGATCGTCGAATTGATCTCGGAGATGAGATGGCTGCGTCCGCCGGCGGCATGGCTGAGTTTGATCTGCCCTTCCGTTACCGTCAGCTTTTCGATCGAGATCTGGTTGAGGTCGAAGGGCGAGGACGGCCGCATCGCCCAGTCGACGGTACCGTTGCTGGCAATATCGATGGTCGCTTGCGGCCGCACCAGCCGCATGTCGAAGATCAGCACCTCGCCACGCAGGAAGGGCGCCAGCTCCGCATCCATCGAAAACGTCTCGACGGTCATGGCCGGCTGACCATTCGGGCCACCGGCGACGGTGACGTTGGAAAAGGTCACCGAGGGAAACGGCAACAGCCGCGCCGTGGCATCGCCCTGCACCGTCACCTTGCGGCCGAGGATGGCGCTGGCTTCGCGCTCGAATTCGGCGCGGTAGCCGGTCCAGTCGACAAAATATGGCACCACCAGCGCCGCACACAGCACCAGCACGAACAGGCCACCGAAGATCACGAACAGACGTGCGAGCATCAGCTCCAAACGGGTTGATTGAAATTCTGCCGCACTCTACCTGCATCCGCGTGTCGATAAAGAGGCAATTCATCCAGTGTTGCGTGATGCCTCATCCGCAGTTGCGTGAGTTGCGTGAAGCCGGATGATCTGAAACAAATCCTGGAAAAGCGGAGATTTTTCGGATGTCAGGGAAGAACTGGGACCGCGTGCCGATCGATGCGCAGAGCGTCGACGCTCCACTATCGTTGTCGGCGGTCTTTCTTGTCGTCACCGTCGCCAGCGAGCAAAGCGCCCTGGCCGAGGTCGCGGCCGTGCTCGGCGGGCTTGACGATCTCGTCAAGACTGTCGGATTCCGTGACCTGTCCGGCCACCTGTCCTGCATTGCCGGCATCGGCCGCGCGCTCTGGGATCGTCTCTCTCCAGACCGGCGGCCGCTGGAACTGAGACCGTTTGCGCCGATCAAGGGTGCGGTTCATTCGGCGCCGTCGACAGCGGGCGACCTTCTCTTCCACATCCGGTCCGAACGCCCCGACATGTGCTTCGAGTTCGAGCGCATCCTGCTCGACAGCCTTGGCGACGGCGTGACGGTCGTCGACGAGGTCTCGGGCTTCCGCTATTTCGATGCGCGTGACCTGCTCGGCTTTGTCGACGGCACGGCCAACCCGACCGGTCTCGATCTGCCCGCCTCGGCGCTCGTCGGCGACGAAGATGCCGACTTCGCCGGCGGCAGCTATGTCGTCGTTCAGAAATATCTGCACGATCTCAATGCGTGGGCGCGAACGCCAACGCCCCTCCAGGAAGAGATCATCGGCCGCACCAAGATCGACAACATCGAAATCGATGATGACGCCGCGCCGCGCAAATCGCACAAGTCGTTGGCCACCATCGAGGATGCCGATGGCAACGGATACGATATCCTGCGCGACAACATGCCGTTCGGCCAGCCGGGGCGACGGGAATTCGGAACCTATTTTATCGGCTATAGCAGGTATCTCTGGGTGACCGAGAAGATGCTGCAGCGAATGTACATCGGTGACCCGCCGGGCGCATACGACCGGTTGCTCGATTTCTCCACGCCGCACACCGGCACGACGTTCTTCGCGCCAACCCGCCCCATGCTGCAAACGCTTGTTCAGGGCGCGCAGGAGAAGCCTGCGGCCGCACGGTAGTCCGCCGTCCTCTGGTTTGCCTCCGACCGCATGCCCCTTGCGCGAGGTGCGCAAGTTGAAGGCAGGGCCGTCCGACGCGGCACGTTGTCTTGAGACGGGTCGATGGGTACTCACAGCTCACAGCGGGCTGCGGCTTGGGAGACGCTTATTCTTGCCTGTCGACACGCTCCAGGATGGCGCGGTAACGGCTGCACACAGCGGGATCCTCAAAGAAATCCAATTCCGCATCGACGATCTCGTCAAGGCCTAGTCCAGGGTAATGTGCCTTGACTTTTGCCAGGACGTCTTGCGCTTGCTCGATTTCGCCGAGTTCGCAATGGCAGACGACAAGACGAACGAGCGACCACCGCGGTACGCTCGCCATTTTCGCGTAGCAGGCCGTTGCCTCGCGATATCGTCCAGCAGTGGTCAGTATGATGCCGCGAAAGTCTTCATACCATCCCACAGCGTATGGGTCGCGGCGCTGGGCTTGGTTTATTTCAACAAGCGCCTCATCCGGCCTGTCCGTGTAATTGAGGAAAAGGGCACGGATACTGAGAATGAACGGGTCGTTCGGATTCAGGGCAACCGCACGGTCAAGGCTGATTTCAGCCTGCCTGAATTGGCGCAAGTACAAGAGAGCAAAGCCGGTCGCGAGATGGCCATACGCCCCGTCGGGGTCGAGTTGCAACGCGGTTTTTGCCATCTCCAGTGCGGAATGCAGATAATCTGAATTGTAGTAGACCCAGAAGAATTTGAGGGTCTCGACAACGCCGAGCATGGCGTGGGCAGCAGCAAACCGCGGATCGAGCTTTACCGCCTGGCGCAGAAACGGTTCCGCTTCGTGTGCGGCGTCATAGACGGCCGCCAATTGCAGCGCCCGCAGGTAAAACTCATAGGCCGACATGTTGTCCGTCGGCCGGGCCCTGGCGCGCGATGCAATCGCGGTTCTCGCCTGCCGGGCGAGGCGGGCTGCAATCATCTGGGTGATTTCATCCTGGATGGCGAAAATGTCATCGAGTTCGCGGTCGTAGTGCTCGCCCCAGATG
>NZ_JBFULQ010000283.1:0-7169 GCF_054049815.1 Mesorhizobium sp. P5_C1
CGTCTGGCCGATCTGCAGGCGGGCTTCAGTTTTGAGGACCTCGCCATCGATATCGATGGGCGGATAGACACCCAGGCGTACAAGCCGCTCAAGGAGTTCGCGCAGACCCATGCCCAGCGGAAGGTCTGCCTCGCTGACACCATAGAGCTCCAGAATGCGTTGGTTGCGCACGATCAGCCTGCCGTCGGCGTCATACATCAGCAGGCCTTGCGACATGTTGGCAAGTGCTGCGTCGAAGCGGCGATGCTGCTCCTTGAGATCCCGTTCTGCGCGTCGCTGTTCGGTGATGTCCTCGTAGATGGAGACCCAACCGCCCGAAGCCAGCGGGCGATGCGAGATGTTGATGATACGACCGTCCGACAGCGTCTCCTCGTAGGTCGAGGCTTTGGCCTGGTCGATATAGGGCTTGCGGATGGCGTAGAGTTCTTCGGCGCTTTGCGAGGCGATGCCGATGTCGACGCTGTGGCGCAGGATGTCGAGGAACCGGATGCCGGGCCGCATCACCTTGGGGTCGAGGCAGAAGATGTTGATGTAGTTGACGTTGCAAATAATCATGCGCTCGTCGGCGTCGAACATGCACAGCCCATGCGACATGTTCTCGACCGCAGCCGAAAAGCGTTCGTTCTGTTCGCGCAGTTCGTCTTCAATGGAGCGCGGCCGATCCATGCCTTCGRCCCCCGGTTCCGGGACGGTCGAACCATCCTTGGCATCAGCGACGGGCATAAGGCGCCTGCGGATCGTGATCGAACGGGCTAGTGTGGTCGCCGCCGGTTAATTTAGCGTTTTTCAGCCGATCACGGGTGCTGGAACCTGGTGGCGCGACTTCTCGATTGCCGAAAAGCGCTTCAGGAACGCATTTTGCGCTGAGGTCACCGAGCGTGGCGTGAAATCGAAGCGATCGGCATTGAAACCGCGCGGACGGCCGAAGAATTCGGTCGCCTCGGCAGTCGAAAAACCGGCAAGCAGCGTTGCTTCGAAATAGGCGGCGATCTGGTCGGCGCGCTTGATCTCCTTGCGCAACGCAGCAGCTGGTTCCGGCGGCAACGAGAAGCGCAGATGGATGGCGCGCTGCAATCGCAATTCACAGTCCTTGTAGCTGCCGCCCATCACCGATTTGAACGGCGAGATCATGTCGCCGATGACATATTCGGGGGCATCGTGCAGCAGCGCCGCCAGCCGGGCGTCGGCCGAAGCCGCAGGCACCAGGTCGCAAAACAGCGCCTCGACAAGCAGCGAGTGCTGGGCGACCGAAAAGGCGTGCTCGCCTCTGGTCTGGCCGTTCCAGCGGGCAACGCGGGCGAGCCCATGCGCGATGTCCGAAATCTCGATGTCGAGCGGCGAGGGGTCGAGCAGGTCGAGCCTGCGGCCGGACAGCATGCGCTGCCAGGCGCGTGGCGGCGCGCCGACGCGATCGGCCGCCATCAGGCCTCCTCCGCGCTGACGGCTTCCTGCGGAAAGCTGAACTTCGCCCAGGCGGGGATGGTCACGGTAACCGGCACGTCGCCCGCCATGATCGGCTGGCCGGCGTCGAGCGCCGCCTTGACCCTGTCGATGCGGGCAATGGCGAGCCCGGTCGTGCCGGCGTTCGAGCCGAGCGTGCCGACGGGCCGCCCCTCGACTGTCAGTTCGGTGCCCGCGGCGGGCAGGGGAAGTCCGGCCTGGACRATCAGCACGCGCCGCCTGGCCGTRCCGCGRTGCTGCATGCGCGAGACRACCTCCTGGCCGACATAGCASCCCTTCYTGAARCCGACGCCGCCGGTTTCGTCCAGCAGCACGTCGTGCGGGAAGGCGTCTCCAAGTTGGTAGTCGCTGCCGCTTTCGGCAATGCCGCTGGCGATCCGGGAGGCCTGCCATGCGGCAAGGTCGCTCCGCTCATCCGCGTGGCCATAGCAACGCGTGACGGCGCCGTTCGCAAAGCGCGTGTCGGCGGCCGTTGAATCAGATTGTGAGGGCGTTGACTCAACTCCCCATGCGACGGTGACAAGCGCCTGATCGGCTTTGGCAATCTCGACCTTGGCACGCAGCTTGTAGAGCGTCAGCCGGCGTTCGAAATCATCTGAAATGTCGGCCCGGCATTCGAGCCTGAATGCATTCTCGCCAGCCCGCGAGATCAGGAAATCGAACAGGATCTTGCCTTGCGGCGAAAGCAGCGCGCCAGGTTTTGCTTGGCCGGGTGTCAATACGTCGAGATCGGTGGTCAGGATGTTCTGCAAGAAATGCTCGGCATCAGGCCCCGAGACGGAGATGAGCGCGCGGTCTTTGAGCTGGGCAAAGGGCATTGGCGAAAGCAGCCTGATCTTGCAAAACGGTCGGCCTTTACGTAAGCCGCTGGCACTCCCCCTGCAAGAGAGCATGGCCATGACCTACGACCTCATCCTGACAGGCGGCACTGTGGTCAACCATGACGGCGAAGGGGCTCGCGATGTCGGTGTGAAGGACGGCCGCATCGCTGCCATCGGCGATCTCGGCCAGGCCTCGGCCGGCGAGACGATCGACTGCCGCGGCCTGCATATCCTGCCGGGTGTCGTCGACAGCCAGGTCCACTTCCGCGAGCCGGGACTGGAGCACAAGGAAGACCTTGAGACGGGGTCGCGGGCGGCGGTGCTGGGCGGTGTCACCGCCGTTTTCGAGATGCCCAACACCAATCCGTTGACTACGAGCGAGGCAGCGCTTGCCGACAAGGTCCGCCGCGGCAGCGGTCGCATGCACTGCGATTTTGCCTTCTGGGTTGGCGGCACCCGCGAGAATGCGAAAGACGTCGGCGAACTCGAGCGGCTGCCGGGTGCGGCCGGGATCAAGGTTTTCATGGGCTCCTCCACCGGCGACCTCCTGGTCGAGGACGATGAAGGCGTCGCTTCGATCCTGAGGAATACCCGCCGCCGCGCCGCCTTTCACTCCGAGGACGAATTCCGGCTGCGCGAGCGTCAGGGCGAACGCATCGACGGCGACCCGTCATCGCACCCGATCTGGCGCGATGAGATCGCCGCCTTGCGCTGCACCGAGCGGCTGGTGCGCATCGCGCGCACTGTTCGCGCCCGCATCCATGTGCTGCACATCTCGACGGCCGAGGAGATCCTGTTCCTCCAGCAGCACAAGGATGTCGCAACCTGCGAGGCGACGCCGCACCACCTGACCCTGTCGGCTGACGATTACGCGCGGCTCGGCACGCTGATCCAGATGAATCCTCCGGTGCGCGACATCAGACACCGCGACGGCGTCTGGCATGGCATTGCGCAAGGCATCGTCGACGTGCTCGGCTCCGACCACGCACCGCACACACTGGCCGAGAAAGCCAAACCTTATCCGGCCTCGCCGTCGGGGATGACCGGTGTGCAGACGCTGGTGCCGATCATGCTCGACCATGTCAACGCCGGCCGGCTGACGCTGCAGCGCTTTGTCGACCTGTCCAGCCACGGTCCGCAGCGCATCTTCGGCATGGCGAGAAAAGGTCGCATCGCCGCCGGCTACGACGCCGATTTCACGATCGTCGACATGAAGCGGCGTGAGACTATAACCAACGCGCAGGCCGGCTCGAAAGCCGGCTGGACGCCTTATGATGGCAAGCAAGTCACCGGCTGGCCGGTCGGCACCGTCATTCGCGGCCGCCGCGTCATGTGGGATGGCGAGATCGTGGCGCCGGGCCAGGGCAAGACGGTGGAGTTTTCCGAGGCATTGCCTCGCTAGGCCCCAACCTCCCGCAAGGCGGGCCAAAAAGGCTCAATCGCCGGCGACGAAGAATGTCCACTGTCCGGTGGGCGTGATGCCGACGCGGTAGAAGATGTAGGCGCCGAACTGCTTCATGTCGTCGAAATCGCCGGCGGTGACGATCTTGAACAGTTCGACCCGTTGCTTGGCGTCGAGCTTGTCCAGTGGCAGCGCGAAGAAATACGGCCACACATAGAGTTCTTCCGGCTTGCCGGCATCGAGGTGGACGTAGCCGGCATTGAGCACCTCTTCCAGGATGGCCAGGATCTCCTGGCCGTCCGGGTCGCCCGAGAGACCCTTGAGGAAGGTGATGGCGTCGCCGTCTATATCGGTCAGCGACAATTGTGTCGTGCTGTCGCCCGTGCCGATCAAAGGCCGCAGCTTTTCGATGTCGCCGCTTTTGCAGGCTTCGACGATCAGGTCGTGCATGCGCCGTACCGGTTCCGGCAGCTTGCCGAGATCGTAGACGACCTCGGGCACTGGGGTTTCCGGATCGACGCGCGGCCTGGTTACGCCGCCGCCGCTCGGCGGGCTGTCCGGCTCGGCTTCGTCAGGGCCGGCCGGCTTGCTGGTTGGAGGCGGCGTTCCGACCGGGTCGGGCATTGGCACTGTGCTTCCCGGCGGCGACATGTCGTCGTCCGCCGGCGGCGTGACGGGTGCGGGGAGCTCTTCGCGCTTGATCTCGCTTAGCGCATAAGCGGGGCTGCTGACGAGAACCAGGGGAATCGCGGCACAGCCAGCGGCGAAGCAGATGTAGAGGACCAAGCCAACCGGCTTGCCTGACATCGAAAAACTCACTGCCCGTTTCTCCCTGCTTCCGGGCATGACGCCCGAGCGGCATTCTGCCGTCAAAGAACCGGATGTCGGTTCAGTGCCGCAGCCGTTCAGGTTCGAAGGCGCCAGCAATCACCTTTTCACGCATACGGTCGAGCAGGGCAAGGGCCGAGGTCTCACCATTGGCACGCAACATCTCGCCGAAGGCCGTCTCGAGCGCTGCCTCGGCAATGATCTCGGGCTCTATACCGGCGGAGAGACCTTCCGCMCAGGCTTCGCTGTGGCTTTCCACGGCGGTCAGGCGCTTCTCTTCCCTGACCAGCGCGTCGATGTCGTTGACACCATGTTCCATATGCGATGTCCACCCTTTCAAGCGGCGATCCGTCGATGCGGATCAGGCTTGATCTGTTCATTTCACACGCAGGGTCAATTAAGTATTTGTAAATACGACATTTTTTTGATCGTTTTTTACAGAGCCCGATTGCCTTGCGCGAAGCTGCGTTCAACTCAGGCCAAACTTAGCCGATTAGGGCGGCCTGCGGGGCGAAAACCTTCAGTTTGAGTTAATTCCGCATTCGCGCGGTAAGGTTTCATTAAGACTGTTGCAGAAGTGCCACACGAGGATTGCACCAAGATGTCACCTGACACAAGTCGGAGGTCCGAATATCTGTGGATGGGCAGTTCGGAATGCCTAGTTGCCATAACGCGAGGCGATGTCGCGCGACAGCGTCTCGCCTTCCTTCATATAGCGGCTGATGGCTTCGGTGGCCGAGGGGGTGYACTGCGTGTAGGTGCCGCCGAAGGAGCGGTAGCCGCGATTGAAGCTGGCGATGAAGCGGGCGCGCCGCTCGGCGTCCGGATTTTCCGAATCGAGCAGCTTCTGCATCTCGACACGCCACTGGTCGCCTTTCTCACCGCACAAATTGCGCAGGAAATGCAGCGATCCCAGAACTTCCGCCAGCCGCATCAGCCCGGGTTCGAACGGCGATTCGGCACTGAACGCCGGCCGCGTCGAGACGGCCGAGCTAACGGCCAGACATACGGCGAGGAGCAGGGATGGACGGTTCATAAGCCTCTTGGCCAAACAGCATTAAGTCTTTGTGGCGAAACAATTTGTCGCCCGCAAGGCGATTTTCAGGGCAGCCCGGCGTTTGCGCCAAGGCCCAGCAAGTCTTCGGCTACCGCGAACACCGAGCCGGCAAGTGGCAGCCTTGCCATCTCGCTGAGCGTATAGAAGGCGGCTGTCTCGGCGTCGTCGCTGGCCACCGCCTCGCCGCCGGCATAGGCGGCTCCGAACACTGTCAGAAGGTAATCGACCGGGTGGGCGTCATCCCTGCCGTCGATGTGGATTTCCCGAAGCGGGTGGTATTCGGTGGCGTTCAAGCCGGTTTCTTCCAGCAGTTCGCGCTTTGCCGCGGCCTCCAGCGTCTCGCCGGCCTCGACCTTGCCGCCCGGAAAGGCATAGAGCCCTTGCGATGGCTGCCGCGCCCGCTTGACCAGGAGCACGGTGTCGCCGCGCACGACGGCCACCGAGACGGCCGGAAGTGTCTTGCGCGCTTGGTTCATGGATTCCCGATCAGGCTCATCTGCAGGCAGGTCTGTTGTGGACCGCCCAGCATGGGGAAGCTTTGGCGATTGCGCAACGCCGGTTCCATCGCCACTTTCAAGCTGAACCAGCCGAAGGGTACCAGTCGACCATGTGCGGACGTTTTGCCTTGACCGCGACACCGGATCGGACCGCCGCCTTTCTGGGCGTGGCGGGGCTTGAGGATTTCCCGGCGCGCTACAACATCGCGCCGACGCAGCCGATCCTGGTGGCGATCGCCGGTGCTCCGCGGGCGCCGGGCTCCAATCTGCCGGACCGCCAGCCGATGCTGGTGCGCTGGGGGCTGATCCCGACCTGGGTGAAGGACACCAGGGAGTTTCCGCTGCTTTTCAACGCACGCTCCGAAGGGGCCGCCGAAAAGGCCTCGTTCAAGGCCGCCATGCGCCATCGTCGTGCGCTGGTGCCGGCATCCGGCTTTTACGAGTGGCGGCAAACCGGGGGCAAGAAGGGGCAACCTTACTGGATACGGCCCAGGCATGGCGGGGTGGTCGCCTTTGCCGGACTGATCGAGACCTATGCCGAGCCGGGCGGTTCGGAAATGGACACCGGCGCCATCCTGACCGTCAATGCCAATGCCGACATCGCCCATATCCACGACCGTATGCCGGTGGTGATCGATCCCAGCGATTTTGCCCGTTGGCTGGATTGCCGGACGCTCGAGCCGCGCGATGTCGCCGACCTGTTGCGGCCGGCGCAGCCTGATTTCTTCGAAGCAATTCCCGTGTCCGACCTCGTCAACAAGGTCGTCAACACCGGACCGGAGATTCAGGAGAGGGGCGAGATCGGGCCGGAGCCCGAGAAGGTCAGGCGCCAGAAGCCCGGCGCGGACGATAGTCAGATGACACTGTTTTAGAGGCGCATGTCGGCTTTAGAGGCACATGTCAGCGCTATGTCGCCGGCGCCTTCGGGTCGGTCGCGCACCAGTTCAGGCAGCGCGAGGTGATACGATCTTCTGCGCCGGCTTTTTCTTCTTCGCGGTATGGAGAAGGGCGGCGACGATCGCTGCCGGGCCGATGGCGCGGTAGTGGCTGGCAAGCGCCGGTTGCTTGGCGCGGTTGGATTCCTGCTTGGTTCGGGGCATGTC